>JAKOOD010000684.1 GCA_022701635.1 Burkholderiaceae bacterium
GCCGCACGACAGCCAGCGGAGGTGCGCGCCACGTTCATGGCCGGTCTCGAGAGCATGTTGACCGAACTGGCGCGCCAAGCTCCTGCATCGAATGCTGTAGATTCGCAGCGAGCACGAGAGGAGTCACTGGACATCATTGCGCATGCGGTAGGCGCTATCGTTTTGTCACGCGCCTGTCCAGATGACTCGGCATTGGCCGATGAGATTCTTAAGGTGTGCCGAGAAAGAATTCTCATTACGCTTACACAGCCTTAGAAAACTAGTAGTGTCGCGCAAGTACAAGCTCTCTCACGGCTAGTCGCGTGATGTGTCATCAATGACCACATGACGTGCATGTTTGAGGATCGACTGATGCCATGGCTAGCTCACTTCTTCCCGAAGACCTGTGGTCCCTTATAGCAGCTCATCTTCCAACCCATCTCCCATCGCCGAAAGGCGGCCAGCCGCGTATCGATGATCGCGCGGCTCTGACTGGAATACTGTTTGTTCTCAAGACTGGCATACCATGGGAATATCTGCCGCGTGAACTCGGCTGCGGCAGTGGCATGACTTGCTGGCGTCGCCTTCACGAATGGATGGTAGCCGGCGTTTGGCAGCGTACCCACGAGGCGATTCTTCGACGGCTCCGAGAGCACGATCAGATCATGTGGGATCGAGCTTGTGTTGACGCTGCAAGCGTACCGGCACCCGCCGGGGGCGAGCATACAGGCCGAAACCCAACCGATCGTGGCAAACTCGGAAGCAAACACTATTTGCTGGTCGATGAGCGTGGACTTCCACTAGTGGCTCAGATCTCGGGCGCTCAAGTACACGACTCGCGTTTCCTTATCCCGTTGGTAGAGTCGATTCCGGCAGTGAAAGGGTTGGATGGCCATGCCCGCCAACGTCCAGGTAAGTTGCATGCTGACCGAGCGTACGCTTCGAGAGCCCATCGGGCTTGGCTGTGCAGTAAAGGCATTGCCGCTCGTATCGCGCGCTACGGTGTAGAGTCGCGCGAAAGGCTTGGACGGTGGCGTTGGGTCGTCGAGCGAATCTTGGGTTGGCTACACCGCTTCCGCAGATTGCGTATCCGGTATGAGCGGCGAGCGGACATCCACCAGTCATTTCTGTCGCTTGCCTGCTCGCTCATCTGTTGGCGGTATGTCGAGAGGTTTTGTTAGGCGCTCTAAAGCTGCTCTTCGAACGGCAGCAATGGGTCGGTAGCGGACGTAGCTATGGGTCTGCAACCGGCCATATGCGGCCGTTCACTAAACAGGTACGCTAGCGGAAGCCATGAATTACTCAACATTTGAAAAGAGCGGCGTTGAGGTCTTGCGATTAGGCATGCAACGCAGTAATGCTGCCGCATGGCCAATCGAACATTGGCAAACGCACAGTGAGCGGTGGCGGCTGTCCAGTCCCGCCATTGATGGCTATATGAATAAGCACTTGGCGGGAAAAGAATACGGTGGCCACGTTACCGGCCTTTTGCTTGTGCTTGAAGTGGCAGATTTTCGTACATGGCCCATTGGCCCGTTTCACTGGGAAGTAAGACCTGTATCGTTCCTGCGAAGCTCGCGCCAAATTCGCATTACTGCACAGTTAATGTGGCCGGAAATTGGTAAGCTTACGCTGGCCAATCAGCTCAAAGCTTACGCCGCAGCAGTGTTGGCTTCAGTTGAAGAACTGACGAGCCACAACAGAATTCCCAAGGATTTTAATGTCAAAGCATTTAGGGATGACCTTGTCCTGGCTTTTAAAGAGGCCAAGCCATCCCAGTTAACAAAGACTAGTTTCCGTAAGCGTGATATGTAAACGCATGACAGGAACGACCAGAAGCGGCACGCAGATCACGAGTCGCAATGGCCGCCTCGGGTCGGTTGCGGCCGGTCGCGTACAGCCCAGGGACCTACAGGTTGTGTCAAACTTCATTGTTTATCCACACTAGCGCACCTCGACCGTCCGCGTCAGCCGGATGTCGGCCGAGGACTCGCCCAACATCAGCCGCACCGGCACCCGCTCCACTTCGTAGGCGCCGCGCGCGGTGTTCCACCAGGCCAGCCGGCGTGCCTCGAGAGGAATGCGCACGGTGCGCGTCTCGCCCGGTTCCAGGCGCACGCGCTGGAAGCCGACCAGCATTTTTTGCGGCCGGCTCACGGCGGACTTCGGCCAGGCCGCATACAACTGCACCACGCTGTCGCCCGCCACCTTGCCGGTGTTGGCCACCTCGACCTCGACGTTCAGCGCACCGTCCCCGGGCAGCGCCGCGGCGTCGGTGCGCAGCTTGGTGTAGCGGAAGCTGGTGTAGCTGAGGCCATGCCCGAACGGGAACAGCGGTTCGCCTTTGGCGTACAGGTAGGTGCGGCCATGGCGGATGTCGTAGTCCATCATCGGCGGCAGCTGGTCCACCGACGCCGGCCAGGTCGCGACCAGCTTGCCGCCCGGGTTGTAGTCGCCGAACAGCACCTGCGCCAGCGCGCTGCCCTGGTCCTGCGACGAATGCGCCATCTGCACGATCGCCGGCACGTGCTGTTTCGACCAGTTGATCGTGTACGGGAAGCTCGACATCAGGACCATCACCGTCTTCGGGTTCGCCGCCAGCACCTGCTTGACCAGGGCTTCCTGGGCCAGTTGCAAGGTTGCGCGATCGCGGCCCTCGCGGCCGTCGCCGGGATCGGCGCAGGGCTTGGTGCCGGCATCGGTCCATTCCTTGCCCATGTTGGGGCCGCAGGTCGGGTCGTTGCCGACCAGGACCACCGCCACGTCCGCCGCGCGCGCCGCACGCTCGGCCGCGCCGCCGCCATTGTCGGGGACGTAGTCGACCTGTGCGCCGGGGCCCAGGGCGGCGCGGATGCCGTCCAGCGCCGTCACCTTGTATGGCGGAATGCCACCGTACCAGTCCCAGTGCACGCTGTCGGCGTGCGGGCCGATCACGGCGATGCGCTTGATGCCGGTCTTCGACAGCGGCAGCGTACGCGTCTCGTTCTTCATCAGCACGATCGATTCCAGCGCCATCTGCAGCGACACCGCCTTGTGCGCCGCGCTGTCCCAGGGCGCCGCGCCATCCTTGATCGCGGCGTAGGGATTGCCCTGGGCAGGATCGAGCAGGCCCAGCTTGAGGGTGACGCGGAACTTGCGCGCCAGCGCCGCATCGAGCTCGGCCTCGGTGATTGTCCCTTCCTTGAACGCCGCGCGCAGCTCGTCCTTGTAGGTGTCGAGGTACTGGTTGATGCCGGCCTTCAGGCCCGCCACCGCGGCTTCCTTCTGGCTGGGGTAGCGTTGATACAGTTTGACCAGGTTGCCGATCGCGCCGCCGTCGCTGGAGACGATGTCCACGCCCCACTGCTGGATCACGAGGCTGTTCAGGAGCGGGTGCACGCCCATCGGCGTGCCGTTCCAGGCATTGTAGGCGGCCATCACACCGCGCGCGCCGCCCTCTTCGAAGCCCATGCGGAAAGGCACCGCATAATATTCCCGGAACAGGCGCTCGTCGAAGTCGGACGACGAGTTGCCGCGCCCGTTCTCGTTGCTGTTGGCGAGGAAGTGCTTGAGGAGCGCGGCGCCGCGCCAGTATCTAGGGTCGTCGCCCTGGATGCCGCGGGTGAAGGCCACTGCCATGGTCCCGGCCAGGAACGGGTCCTCGCCGTACACCTCTTCGCCGCGGCCCCAGCGCGGATCGCGCGCCAGGTCGGCTTGCGGGCCCCATTGCATCAGCATCGGCTGCGGGGCAGGCTTCTGGTAGGCCGCGCTCTGGGTGATGTAGCGCGCCTCGGTCGACTGCACCGCGCCGGCCCGGCGCACCAGTGCCGGGTCCCAGCTGGCGCCCATGCCGGGCGGCTGCGGAAACTGGGTGGTGGTGATGCGCGCCTTTTGATGGTCCTGGTCGCCGCGCCGCACGATGCCGTGGATGCCCTCGGTGCCGCCGAAGCTGGGAATGCCGAGGCGCGCCACGCCGGAATCGGTGGAGAGCGCATCGATCTTTTCGTCGAGCGTCATCAGGGACAGGATGTTGGCGATGCGCGCGTCCGGCGCCAGCGCGGTGTCCTGGAACGGGTAGCCGGCCGCGCCGGCCTGGCCGGCCCACAGTGCCGTGACCAGTACGGCCAAGGTGCGGATCCTGATCCTGTTTTTGCCTTGCATAATCCTGTCTCCTCTTTTATGTACGTCATTTTTTGGTATAACATCATTTATACACAAAAACGGTTAGCGCAAACATATTTGCCGCTCAAAATAAAGGAGACCCCATGCACACCCGATTCTTCGTCCTGCCCCTGCTGGCGGCATGCGTATCCGCGCACGCCGCCGATCCCGGTTTCGCGCGCGTCTTCAGCGACCACGCGGTGCTGCAGCGCGACCAGCCGATCACCGTCTGGGGCACGGCCGATGCCGGACAGGCGCTGACGCTGACGCTGAACGGCCGCAGCGTCAGCGGCAAGGCGGACAAGGACGGCAAGTGGCGCCTGCAGCTGCCGGCCATGCCCGCCGGCGGTCCCTATACCCTGGACTTGGCCGCGGCAGGGTCGGCGGCCAGTCTCCAGGACATCATGGTCGGCGACGTCTACCTGTGCTCCGGCCAGTCGAACATGGAATTCGCGGTGCGCAACGCGACCAATGCCTTTGCCACCACCAACAACGCGGCCAACCCGCGCCTGCGCTTCCTGAACGTTGAAAAATCCAGCGCCCTCACCCCGCAGGACGAGCTCAAGCAGCCGGCCGCCTGGAAGGTGGCGGGACCGGACACCATCGGCGATGCCTCCGCCGTGTGCTACTTCATGGCGCGCTCGCTGCAGCAGCGCTACGCGGTGCCGATCGGCTTCATCAACGCCAGCTGGGGCGGCACCACGATCCAGGGCTGGATCGGGCGCGACGCGCTGCGCACCCTGCCGGCCTACACCGCGGGCGCCG
>JAKOOD010000002.1 GCA_022701635.1 Burkholderiaceae bacterium
GCCTGTGATATCTTGCGTTTTGGACACAAACACGGCTATGCTGTACTGCGCGCCTCCCTGATCTACACCCGACTCGAGCCATGGCCAAGATCCATACCCATTATGACAACCTGAAGGTGTCGCGCCACGCACCGCAGGAAGTCATTCGCGCGGCCTACAAGGCGTTGAGCCAGAAATACCATCCCGACAAGAACCAGGGCGACGAGCGCGCCGCCCGCATCATGGCGATCGTGAATACCGCCTACAACATCCTGTCCGATCCCATGCGCCGCAAGGAGCACGACGACTGGATCGCGGCCGAGGAGTGGGAAGTCGAGTGGCTGGAAAGCACCCATGGCGACGAGGGCCGCGACAAGCCGCGCGGCGACGCCCACTGGGAGCCGCGCCAGGTCGAGGCGCCGGCACGCTGGCAGGTGCTGCGCGATCCGCGCTGGTGGAGCGCGATGCTGCTGTTCTTCGCCGGGGGCGCCGGCCTGACCTTCCTGCTGTCCGATCCGCCGCGCGCGCTGCCGGCGGCGCTGGCCTGGGCCGGCAAGCCGCCGGCCGCAGCGGCTGCATCGGCCTCGTCGGCTGCCGCGGTGGCCGCCGTTTCCGCTTCGGGCGCGGTCCCGGCGCCGGTAGCCGATACGCCCGCCGACACCGGCAGCGACGGCTGGGCCCGCCCGGCCGGCCAGTCCGACGCCCCGGCCGACGTCAAGGCGCTCGCCGTGACCCAGCTGGTGGTGCCGGCGCGCGCCCCGGACTGCGACACCGACCTGCAAAGCCAGGTGTCGCCGAACGGCGAGCCATGGCCGTCCCAGTCCGGCTACATCGACGGCTACCCGCTCGGCAACCAGGGCGAGGAGATGCAGGTGCTGGTCGATAACAGCAACAATCCATCGCCGGTACTGGTCAAGCTGTACGACCTCGACCGCCGCGCCAACGTGCGCCATGCCTACGTGCTGGGCCGTACCAAGTTCCTGATCGACAAGCTGGCCGCCGGCAAGTACGAAGTGCGCTATCAAAACATCCTGGTCGGCGCACCACGCGCCGAATGCACCGGTGTGCGCCGTCCGGCGCTGGCCTGAAGCCCGCCTTTTCACTGCATTTCCGCCGCAAAGTGTAGTTTTTCGAGTAATTTCCTCTCGTCAACCCTTTGCCGATTCAAGTATTTTGATTCCTGGACGTAATATACTGGTCCAGAGGCGGGCCCATGCAGCCCGCCAGGCCCGACGCAGGCACATACGGAAACGACCGGAACCATGAATGAACTTGACGGCCTCAGCGCGCTGATCATCGAGCCGCATGCCGGAATGCGCGCGACCATCCACAACATGCTCACCCTGTGCGGCTTGAGCAAGGTCGACCACGTGGGCAGTTCCAACCAGGCGATCAAGCACCTCGGCAGCAAGCCCTACGACCTGATCCTGTGCGAATACGGGCTCGAGGGCGGCCAGGACGGCCAGCAGCTGCTGGAAGACATCCGCCACCACAAGCTGATGCCGCTGGCGACCATGTTCTTCATGGTCACGGCCGAGGGCGACTACGGCAAGGTCGTCAGCGCCGCCGAGCTCGGTCCTACCGACTACATCCTGAAACCCTTCACCGCCGACCGCCTGCTGGAGCGCATCGCGCGCGCCCTCGACAAGCGCAATGTGTTCGTGCCGGTGTACCACCTGATGGAGGCGGGCAACCAGCGCGAAGCGATCGATGCCTGCCTGGCCGGCGAAGCGCAGCACCCGCGCTACCTGGTCGACTTCATGCGCCTGCGCGCCGAGCTGCACATGTTCCTGGGCGAGCCGGAGCAGGCCGAACCGCTCTACCGCAAGCTGATCGAGACCAAGGCGATCGCCTGGGCGCGGCTGGGTCTGGCCAAGACCCTGTTCCTGCGCGAACGCTATGACGAAGCCCAGGACCTTCTGGAAAACCTGGTCGACAGCAACAAGAACTTCGTCGACGCCTATGACTGGCTGGCGCGCACCCACGAAGCGGTCGGCGCGCTCGACAAGGCCCAGGAAGTGCTTACCGATGCGGTGGGCGTGTCGCCGCATGCGGTGCGGCGCCTGCGCAAGCTGGGCGAGACCGCGCTCGAAGCCGGTGACAACGACACCGCCGAAAAGATCCTGAAGCAGGTCGTGAGCAAGGCCAAGTATTCCGAATTCCGCGATCCGCAAGACCACGTCCTGCTGGTGCAGACCCTGGTGCGCAAGGGCGATCCGGTGCAGGCCGCCGCGGTGATCCGCGACCTCGACAAATCGATGGCCTTCCAGAAGCACACCACCGTCTGCAGCGCGATCGCCTCCAGCATGGTGCACGAGTACACCGGCAACGCAACGCGCCTGAACGAAGCCCTGGCCAGCGCCCTGGCCGGCAGCCGCGATGCGCCCGAGCTGCGTCCGGAACTCAAGCTCGAGCTGGCCCGGGTGGCGATCGAGAACCGGATGGAAGAGGGCGCCGCCGAGGTCGTGCGCGAGGTCATGCGCAATGCCCGCAACGGCGCCGGGGTCGCGCGGGCGATGGCTGTGTTCGAGCAGGCCGGCCAGGCCGAGCTGGCCCAGAAGCTGGCGCAGGAAAGCCGCCAGCAGGTGGTCGACCTGGTCGCCGGCGGTGCCGCCCGCGCGCGCGAAGGCGATTTCAAGGGCGCCGTGGTGCTGATGCAGGAAGCCGTGGGCAAGCTGCCCGACAATCCGCAAGTCGTGTTCAATGCCGCGCTGGCCGTCCTGAAATACCTGGACAACGGCGGCTGGGACGAGCGCCTCGGCCAGCAGGCGCTCGGCTACATCGCCGGCGTGCGCCGCCTCGATCCGGTCAACCCGAAGCTGCCGGCGCTGGCCGGGCTGCACCAGCAGATCCTCAAGAAGTACGGCAAGGGGCCGCAGGCCGCGCAACCGAAGAAAGCCGGGTAAGGTTTGATGGCCAATACTGCCACTCTCGACGATGCATCGGAACGGCGCCGGGTGCGCGCCGCGCTGCTGAACAAGGTCTGCGGCGACGAAGACATGTTCGCCCTCGGCAGTTCGGTCGCGCGGGTGGTGCAGATGGCGTCCTCGGACGACCAGGGCACCCACGACCTCGCCTATTACGTGCTGTCCGACGTCGCGCTGACCCAGCGCATCCTGCGCCTGGCCAATACGGTGAAGTACCGTACCGCGTCCGGCACCTCGGTGACCACGATCTCGCGGGCGATTGCGCTGCTCGGTTTCGACAACGTCAAGACCACCGCGCTGGCGATGCTGCTGGTCGATGCGCTCGGCAGCAGCGAGCACGTATACAGCGTGCGGGTCGAGCTGGAAGCCTCGCTGTGCGCCAGCCTGGTCGGGCGCGAGATGGCGCGCCACAGCTTTTACCAGGGCGCCGAGGAAGCGTCGATCGGGGCCCTGTTCAAGAACCTGGGAGCGCTGCTGGTGGCCTCGCATGCGCACGAGCGCTACCGCGAGATCAACGCGCTGAGCGCCGGCGCCAGGCACACGCCGGCCCAGGCCGCGCAGATGATCCTCGGCTGCAGCTACGACGCGCTGTCCGAAGCCGTGCTGGCCGAATGGCAGATCCCGGACGTGATCCTGCGCGCCCAGCGCGCGCTGCCGGAGGGCATGCTGAAGACCGCGCTGAACCGCGGCGAATGGATGCGCCAGGTGGCCTCGTTCAGCCTCGACGTGGCGCGCCTGCTGGCCCACGGCGCCGAGCCGGCCGGCAGCGCCCAGGCGCAGGCCCTGCTGGCGCGCTACGGCAATGCCCTCAACCTGGATGGGCGCCAGCTCGACGACTTGTTCGGCACTGTCGCGCGTGAAATGAGCGCGCTGCTGCGGAGCATGCGCCTGGAGCCGCTGCCGCGTCCGCAGGCGGGGAGCGACAGCGAGAATGGCGGCCTGCCCAACGTGCTGCTGCTGGCCACCCTCGGCAACGGCGAGGAAGAGCAGGGCAGCCACCCGAGCGGCAAGCCGAAGAATGCGCGCGAGCTGCTGCTGGCCGGCGTGCAGGACGTGACCCAGCTGCGCGCCTCGGGCCAGGGCAAGGTCAACGACGTGGTGCGCGCCGTGCTCGAGACCCTGTACACGGCGCTGGGCTTCCGCTTCGCCACCGTGGTGCTGCGCGACCCCAGGGCCGGCCAGTTCCGTGCGCGCGTCTCCTTCGGCGCGGCGCAGGCCGGGCAGCAGGCCGGCTTTGCCTTTTCCACCGTCTCCAGCCGCGATCTCTTCCACCTGGCGATGGAGAACGATGCCGACCTGATGATCGCGGACGCGGCCAGCCCCAAGATCCGCGACCTGCTGCCGGCCTGGCACAAGCGCCTGCTGCCGGATGCGCGCAGCTTCATCGTGCTGCCGCTGGTCGTGGGCAAGGCGCAGCTGGGACTGTTCTACGCGGACCGCGCGCTGCCGGCGCCGGAAGGCGTGCCGCCGGACGAGACTGCCCTGATCAAGGCGCTCAAGGGGCAGGTGCTGGCGGCGCTGTCGGGAAGCTGAGCGGCGCTTTTCTTCTAAGGCTATTCAACTTTCTTGCAGTTCCTGAAAAAACACCCTTGCGGAACTGCAGTCGGGTCGCTACAATCACGCCCCGAAGCAACAGCAACTATGTGAGCTGAATCAGAAGAAGTAGATTTAGTTGACAACAGGTTGTTCGTTCTTCATACTCTGCGGTTCTTCGCGGTGGGGTGGCCGAGTGGTTAAAGGCAGCAGACTGTAAATCTGCCCTCTCTGAGTACGCTGGTTCGAATCCAGCCCCCACCACCAAATGAAGAAGTCGTGAAGTTGAATCGAATAGAAGTGAGTTGAAGAAGTGCCTCGTGCGGGTGTAGCTCAATGGTAGAGCTGAAGCCTTCCAAGCTTATGACGAGGGTTCGATTCCCTTCACCCGCTCCAGTTTCAAATAAGCCCTTGTAGCTCAGTGGTAGAGCACTCCCTTGGTAAGGGAGAGGCCACGTGTTCAATCCACGTCAAGGGCACCAGAATTCAAAGCGGCAGTCGTAGTACTCGCCCGTCAGGCGTGCCTGGTAATTTCAAACATCGTTAGGAGTCAAGAAATGGCAAAAGGTAAATTCGAACGGACCAAGCCGCACGTCAACGTCGGCACCATCGGTCACGTTGACCACGGCAAAACCACCCTGACGGCTGCAATCGCAACCGTTCTGTCGAAGAAATTCGGCGG
>JAKOOD010000008.1 GCA_022701635.1 Burkholderiaceae bacterium
ACGCAGTCCGCAAGGACGAGGCAGCCCTCGACATCGTTCAGGACGCCATGATCAAGCTGGCGGAGAAGTACGGCGACAAGCCGGCGGCGGAATTGCCGATGCTGTTCCAGCGCATTCTGCAAACCACCATCCTCGATTATTTCCGGCGCGAGAAGGTCCGGAATACCTGGATCAGCCTGTTTGGCGGCCTCGGTCGGCGGGAAGACGAGGACGAGGACTTTGATATACTCGAATCGTACGAAGCCGAGGAAGGAACGGCCGCCGCCGCGTCGAGCGCGGACCAGGTGGAACGCGCCGAAACCCTGCGCCTGATCGAAGAAGAGATACAAAAGCTGCCGGCGCGTCAACGGGAAGCCTTCCTTATGCGTTACTGGCAGGACATGGACGTGGCCGAAACGGCCCAAGCAATGGGATGCTCCGAGGGCAGCGTGAAAACGCACTGCTCTCGCGCTACGCATACCCTTGCGAAAGCTCTCGAGGCCAAGGGAATAAAATTATGAACATCGACGACATCAACCTGGCGTACAAGATCCGCCATGCCCTGAACGACACGCTCGACGAGCTGCCGGCCTCGACCACCGATCGCCTGGCCGCCGCGCGCGCACGCGCGCTGGCGCGCAAGAAGGCGGACGCGCCGTCGCAACCGCAGCAGCGCGCACAGCGCCGCCCCCTGCTCGATGTTTCCAGGCTGGCCACGATGTTCTCGACGCCCTGGGTGGCACGCGTCGCCACGGTCGCGCCGCTGGTCGCCATGGTGGCCGGCCTGGTGGGCGTTTACCAGTCCCAGCAGGAACAGCGCGGTGCCGAACTGGCCGAGCTGGATGCCGCCGTGCTGTCCGACGAACTGCCGCTGACCGCCTACACCGACCACGGTTTCAATGCCTACCTGGTACAACAGCAACAGAACCTGCAACAACCCCAGCGAGCCCAGTAAAGGATGACGGCAAACAAGCGTAAAGCCGCTGCCTTCGGCGCAGCAGGCGCAGCCCTTGTGTTGGTACTCGCCGTCGGCTGCCAGCGCGATCGCCACGATGGCGCGTCGGACGGCAGCGCCTCCGGCGCCGGCGCGGCCGCGTCCAGTTCCCCGGTACTTGGCGGCAAGGCCGGCGCGCAGGGCCGCACGACCGGCGACAAGCCGGCCTGGCGCACCCTCACCCCGGCCCAGCAGCAGGCGCTGCAGCCGCTGCAGGGCGAGTGGGATGCGATGGACGGCGTGCGCCGCCAGGCCTGGCTGCAGCTGGCCAGCCGCTTCGGCGCCATGACACCGGAAGAACGGCAGCGCGTGCACGAGCGCATGCGTGCCTGGGTCAAGCTGACACCGGCGCAGCGCGAACTGGCGCGCGAGACCTACTCGCGCACGCGCAAGATCGCCCCCGACCAGAAAGCCGCGAGCTGGGAAAACTACCTGCAGCTGCCCGACGAGCAAAAGCGCAAGCTGGCCGCCTCCGCCGCCACGCGCAAGGCCCCGGTCGTGGTGCCTTCGCAAGCCAATGCCAAGGTCGTCGCGCCGCTCGGCCAGGGCGCCAGCGCCTGCCCGGCCGGCACCGTGCGCAACAGCGTGTCGGCGACGCCGCCCTGCGTCAACGCGCCGGCGCCGGGCACCCCCGCCGCCGCGCCGTCGGCACCGCCCGCCACCACCCCGCCGGTCCCGGCACCGCCGGCCCAGCAGGACAACCCGGCCCCCGCCAACTGGGGCATCACACCGAACAACGCCTGAGAGGCCGCATGGACACGCCACCCAGCATCAGACGCCGTATGATCGCCATGGTCTACGAGGTTTTCCTGGTGCTGTCGGTGGAGGCGCTGGCGGTGGTGGCGTGGATGCTGGCCACGCAGAACCGCCACGGGCCGCTGTTCGACCATGGCCTGAAGGTCTGGCTGTTCCTCGTCACCGGCGCCTACTTCGTCCACGCCTGGACCGGCAGCAGCCACACGCTGGCCATGAAAACCTGGCGCCTGCGCCTGGTGGCCGACAACGGTGCGCGCGTGCCGCCGCGCACCGCCGTACTGCGCTACCTGCTGGCCTGGGGCTGGTTCGCGCCGGCGCTGCTGGTGTGCGCCGCGTTCGGCTTGCATGACAAGAGGACGATGGCCGCCGCACTCGCGATCGGCATGGCGGCATGGGCCATGACGGCGCTGTTCGACAAGGAAAGGCGCTTCCTGCATGACCGCCTGGCGGGCACGCGCCTGGTGTCGATGCCGAAGCCGGCATCCGCCCTGGCGCCGGACCCGACGCCGCCAACGGCCGAAGCCTCTTAGCGTACCCGACAAAACCTCCAGGGCTGCGTTGCATCGTCTCGCCGTACTAGCGTACTGTCTTCGACGCTGCGCCTTGCCCTGAAGGTTTTGTCTGACCCTTTTAAAAGCGCTCGAATTCCTGCAGGTGGCGCCACTGCCCGGCCGGCAGGCTGGACAGTGCCACGCGGCCAACGCGCAGGCGCCGCAGCGACTTGAACGCGAGGCCGGCCTGTTTGCACATCACCTCGATGCGCCCGGCGCGGATACCCTTGCCCGCGATGCGCAAGCGGGTTTCGCTCTGGCGGCTGACCTTGATCGGCGCAGTCGGCGTGCCGGCCGCGTTCATGGCGGCAAGCGCGTTTTCGCTGATGTATTCGTCCACGACTTCGAGCACGTACTCGTGCTCCATACGCGCGCCATCCTCGACCAGCTTGCGCTGCACGCGCCAGTCCTGGGTGAACACGACCAGCCCGCTGGCCGCGGTTTCCAGCGGGGTCGCCAGGGCCAGCTTGTTCAGGTGGCGCTTCAGGAAACGGCCGTTGCCGAAGAGCGTGTCCGCCCCCAGTGTCGCCAGCGCCGCCGTGGTGCCGACGCCGGCCGGCTTGTGCAGCAGGATCGTCACCGGCAGCGGTTCCTCGGCCGTGGCACCCGGCAGCAGCGCGACCTGCTGTTCCTGCATCACGCGCGTGGCCGGATCTTCCTCGGCCTTGCCGTCGACGCTGACCCAGCCGCCGGCGATGTAGCGCTCGGCGTCGGCGCGCGAACAACCCAATTGCGCGGCGACGCGCTTGGCGAGGCGGACGCCATCGGCGTCATTGTCGAGTTCAGTCATCACGCGCGCCACTCCTTGAAGAAGGCTTCGAACGCAGCGACGACCTTGCGCACGTCGGCCTGCGACACGTCCAGGTGGGTCACCAGGCGCGTGTGCGGGCCGATCGAGGCGCGGATGCCCTGCGCGGCCA
>JAKOOD010000031.1 GCA_022701635.1 Burkholderiaceae bacterium
AGCGGTAGAACTCGCGCCGTCCCATCTGGGCCGCCTTGATGTCGGGATGCATGCCGCCGAGACCGACGATCTTGCCGTTCGCCGGCGTATACACGTAGAAGCTGGTCGGCAGGCGGTCGGACTGCGACCGCACCAGCACCGCCGGCGGATTCGCGCAATCGATGCCGCAGGTGACGAAATTGGACGTCCCCGGCAGCAGCGCATCGATCTTCTGCTGGATGCCCTTCATGACCGGATCCAGCCACACGGTGCCCTCGGCATCCGCACGCAGGTGGACCCCGATGATCTTGCGCGCGACGTGGTCCTGCTCCACCGCACCGGCATAATCGAAACCGTCGACGTCGACAAACGGCTCCCTGGCCAGCTCGCGCTTGTTCAGGTCGTACTGGAACAGGGCCGAACGCCCCATGTAGCCGGCGCGCACGTACAGGGTGTTGCGGCTGTCGAAGAACACCGGCTCGAAGCGCACGTCGTTCAGGCAGTCGCGGTTGCTGATTTCGCTCCACTGCGCATCCTCGCCCGCGCGGTACCAGACGCCGCAGCGCCCCTTGGCCTCGGTCAGTGCGACGCGCGGCCGGCTGTCCGCATCCAGCAGCCAGCCGCGCACCCGGGCCGGCTGGCCGGCGGGCAGCAGGTCGGTCAGCTGGCGCGTGCGCGTATTCAGGCGGTACAGGCGCGACGATTCCACGGTGCGGTCGAGATTATTGAAGGTATAACGCCTCACGATGATATCGTCCGAGCCATCTTCGGTTTCCCGGAAGTGGGCATAATCGGCGGTCAGCGTCTTGTCCTTGATATTCGTGCCGAGGGCAGCCTGCTCGTGGCGCCAGCTTCCGGAAATCAGGTGAACGACATTCGCGCCATCGCGGTCCACCGCGAATTCGTCCAGATCACCGACGAAATCCAGCTTCGGATTCTTCACCGTGAAACCGAGGCGCTTTTCGTTGATCCAGCGGACGTCATGGATGCGCGCCGTATCGAACGTGGCGGCCACGGTCATCTTGGTGAGGTCTGCGGTATCACGTACCACCAGCGCCTGGCCGCCGTCGCTGGTACGGCTCAGGAGGGCAACGTAATGGCCGCCGGGCGACAACGTGGCGAAATTGACGGCAGGGTCGCCGAAAAAGCTTTCGACCTTCGGTTTGTCGTCGGCGTGGACAAGCAGGCTGGTGGTAATACATAGCGCGGCGAGCAGCGCGTGAATCAACTTGGGCATGGCAGCTAAAATTAGGAAAAGATATCAAATATTTAATCCTGGCAATTCCTTTGTCAAGCAGTAGAAAAATGCTGGTCATTTTCTGTTGCTGCGCGCAACGATATTTTTGTTTTTCAGCGTCGTTGTGACAATTGAATAGATTTTTTACCTGTGCGGCATGCAACGGAAACCGGCACGCGTACGGTTTATGCTCGCATCATTCCCGACAATGAATGAGGCGAGGTCCGGCCCATGGAAAAACAAGCGTTCGATATTGGCGTCGCGTTCGAGCGTATCGAGCAGGCCGTGCAGCCCTGGCCCAAGGCGGCGCTGTTCCAACTGGCCGAGGAAGGTTATACCTCGGTCTTCGAGCAGCTGCTGGCCTGCATGATCTCGATCCGCACGTATGACGAAGTGACGCTGCCGGTATCGCGCACCCTGTTTGCACGGGCGCGCACGCCCGCATCGATTGGCCAGCTGCGTTGGGAAGAACTCGATGCGCTGATCAGCCCCAGCACTTTTCATGAGCGCAAGGCCCAGCAGATACTGGCCATTGCCCAACAGGTGGAAACGCAATTCGGCGGCGTGCTGCCCGGCGACCGCGACGTGCTGCTGTCGTTTGCCGGGGTCGGTCCCAAGTGCGCGAACCTGGTGCTGGGCGTGGCCTGCGGGACGCCGGTGATCAGCGTCGATATCCACGTGCACCGGGTAACCGGGCGCTGGGGCTACGTCAAGGCGTCGACGCCCGAAAAGACCTTGTCGGCGCTGGAAGCCACCCTGCCGCAGGCATACTGGATCACGATTAATCGCCTGCTGGTGCCGTTCGGGAAGCATATCTGCACGGGGAACCGGCCCAGGTGTTCGACTTGTCCGGTGCTGGATATGTGCCGGCAGGTGGGGGTTGATGAGCATCGATGAACGTCGCTGAAGCAGGGCCGCTGCGCTCATTCGCTCCTGGCCCTCGCTACCGCGTCGTAGGCGGCGATGCAGGCATCGAGACGCCGGATGGCTTCGTTGCGGGTCTGCCTCGCCCATTCAAGATCGCTTGCCACTCGTCCATCGAGATCGGCGGCAAGCGCGGCTCCCGGATCCACCCCGGCAGCGGCGGCACCTTGACCTGGTCCGGCCGGATCAGGCGCTCGCGCACGGGTGAGGACTGACAGCCGGCGACGGCCAGCAGCAAGCTCAGACTGCAAAGCAGCCGAGTTGGATTGTTCATCAGAAAACTCCTTGTGCAGGGCCGAGAGCTCGGCGATGGCGGCGTCCAGGCGTGCCTGGGCCACCGCGGTGCGCGCATTGGCTTGCGCCAGGGCGTCGCGCGCCCGCTGCGCATTGACAGCATCGGCCTGGTCGCGCCGCGCTGCTTCGAGGGCCATGCCCTGGTCGATCAGGTGCGCGCGCCAGATCAAGGCCGTGCCTGCGGCCAGCGCGCACGCCAGCATGACCGCGCGCCAGGCCGGGATGCCGAGTCGCGTGAGCAAAGCCGCGATCATGGCAGCCCCTTGCGGCACAGCACCCGCTCGGCCTGGCGGCGCCGGGTCAGCCCGGCGATTTCGCGTCCACCGACCTTGTTCCACAACAGCAGCGCATCGCAGGCGCCGGCCATGTCGCCGGCCCTGGCCAGGCGCGCCATGCTCGATCCGCAGAAAGCCGCGACGCCGATGTTGTAGGCGGCATCCACGAAGGCCACCTTCTGTCCGTCGCTCAGGCGCGCCAGCGGCAGGCACGCGGCGATGCCGGCGGCATGACGCTCCAGGTCGCGATCGAGCCGGGCATCGCATTCGGTCGGCGTGTAACTGCGGCCCCAGGCGGCGCTCTCGGTGGCGCCATCGCAATAGGTCAGCACGCCGCCAAGGTCGCGATAGGTATGCAGCACGCGTCCCTCCCGGGCCGGCGTGAATGCCAGCAGGGCTGCCGCGGCGGCCGCACCGACCAGCGCGACAAGACCCCGCTGCCCGGGCCTGCGGGCTGGATCAGTGGTGTTCATGGCCGGCTTTCAGCTGGGTTGCCAGCATGCGCTCTTCGCGCTGGTCGCGCCGGATCATGTAGAGCACATTGATGGCGCAGGTCACCACGGCAGTGACGATACCGACGATGATGCCGGCCTGCTCGAGCGTCAGGGACGCGCCGACCGACGACAAGGCGCCTACGATGCTCGTCAGCTCCGAAAATTTTAGTTTCAACATGGCGATCCCCTTTCTCCGCAGACGAAAAAAACCCGCCGAAGCGGGTTGACCATCTGTCTTCACATGCCCGTACGGCATGCTGGTTACAATCGGATAAAACATGCTTTATTGATCGGCACCTTTATCCTCGCGTGCCATCTCGGTCGCAGCGGTCTTTTGCAGGACCGGACCAGACTGCAAACCGGATGTAGCCGGGATGCCGGCAGAGCCGGAGATCGCAGCCGCAACCGGTTCTGCTTTACCATTGATGAACAGGAGCCGTTCGGCGTTGCCGTGGGATAGGAATAGCGCGTCCATTTAGGCCACCTGTACAACGCCGGTCCAGCAACGCGGGGCCGGGTCTTGCGCGACCGTCCCATCGCTTTCGGTGATCTCGATACGACCGAGTCCTCCCATCGGCAAGCTGCTCGTGTAGCTTACCGAAAAGGCACCGATGCTATTGATCGTGCCAAGAGCACCCTGTGCAACAGCCGGGCCGGACAAATCCGGAGTTGGCTGATCGTACACAGCATATTTCAGCCCGGTCAGGTTCGAAATCGGCTCGCCGGCCCCATCACGCAAGATCAAGGTGACCGTCTTTTGCGTATCTGGCTGCGGATCAGTCGGATTGGCCGGATCGGCCGGATCGTTTGCGCCGGGAACAACGGGATTCCCATCTAAACCGAGAATCGTGACCGCACGCGTGTCCGACATGGGCAAGCTGGTGCCACCATCGGTGACGAAGGTCAGGATGCCCGGATCGTAGTGTCCCGGCGGCAAGTCGACCGCAATATGAAACGCATGCTTGCCGGCGCCGTCCGCAAGCACAGCCACACTGCCCTGAGCGACCTGATCGATTGCGCCTTTCGGATTCGCAGCGGCTGCCGGCACCAGGAGCTGGCAGGCGGCGACATTGATGACGCCGTCGAATTTGTCCTGGATATGGCCGATCAACACCAGTTCCTGTCCATTCAGGGTTTGCGTCAGATTGGCGAGGATGACGTCGGCAATGTCGATGGTACCTAGGGCATTGCCGCCAGCGACTTCGTAATTGGCATTTTTCACGCTGTAGCCGATATCGTACAACCCAGTCTTCAATCCGCTGATCGCCACCGTGAACGTACCGGCGCCCAGCGTGAGTGCAAACGGTCCTGCCGGGGCAACTGCACTGTTATACGCAATACCAGCCAGTGTCAGCGTGAGTTCACCCGAACTCGGGGCGCCGGTGGCGGTACTTAAGATAAGCACCGCCTGGTCCGATCCCAGGACCGGCGACTGCCGGCGCCACGGGTATCGTTGGCGCAAAAAAAACCGCCTGGATTCTCCGGCGGCTCATAACTACATTTCATACTGTATGACGACTGATGGCATACCTGTCAGGTGGTCTGGATGCGGTAGTCGTCACGATAATTTCTATTAATTTCGATACTCGGCTTCAAATATAAAGCCAGGAAATTTCAAAGGCTGGGCGCTTGGTTCATGCATTTGCTCTAAAGCAGATGTTTCGCGAGTTTCAGCTATCGGTGGCGGTGTTCCGCGCATTACGAGTGCCGAAAGAATGTAGGTAAATAATACTGAAATCAGATAACTCGTTGCCGCGTTTTTTTATTTTATTTTTTTACTTGGGGTTAGTGCTGCGGCGGACGTTCAGGCGCGCATTGGCGCGCGCAGCATGGCTCGATGCAATCCCATGCAACTCGCTCACCATATCCTTGACGCGCTCGCGCACGAAGCCGCCGGCATCCTGGATCGGCGCATCTCCCCTGCCCTCGCAGTCGCGGCACACCTGCTGGTTCAGCTGGCCACTGCCGCCGCAGGCTCTGCAGATACCGTCGAGCCAATGCGCCAGCGATAGTTCGGCGACAGTCCGATACAGCTTCTGGGCTGCCTGAGCATCCCATGCCGTGTTTTCCGGTACCCATTTGCGGTGACGCCCACGCTTGACGACCTCGGCAGTCCAGAGACGCAGCAATTGCGCCAGATTGCCGGGATCGCGCATCAGGTCGTCCGCGTACTTCACACGGTGCAGCAAGGGTCCGATATCACCCGACACCGCGGCAGCGGCAAAGGCAGAAGCGAGCAGTGGCTCGGCCTGGCGATGCCGGGCATCGTCCTGCAGGTTCGATGCGCCAAGCGCACGTACGTAACGGTCAATAAATCCCATGATTCCTCCTCGATTAGTACTGTTCCCTGCTTACGCCGGTACGGTGTGGCTGGCCATTTTCCTGGGGCTGAAATGCTGACCGAAAAAAGCGGCCACCATGGGATCGCGACGATTGATCGCCGGGTAGGAATGCACCGTAATCTGGACCGGTGAAAGTTCCACCGGGTCCGTGCATGCGTCGTGATCGAGCCTCCCCGGCTGCGGACCCGCATGCCATCGATAAAACAACGCCGGATTATTCCTGCCCTGGATGCGCTGGCGGTGCGCCCGCCCTTCTTTCGCCAATTGAAGCAGGCGCACACGCACCGCCCCGGACGAATAGCGAAGTGTGTCCGCGATTTCCTCGATGATGCATGGTCCGGTGTCCAGCAAAGCTTCGATTGCCGATGCCAATTGTGCGGTTGGCACCCTGTGTTCCCCGACTCTCATCGTTAACCTCCTTGATGAATTACACATTTTGTTTAGAACAGCAGGCATGAGAGGTCGTTGCAGCGTTGATTTTTTACCACTTCTCGACAGATGCACAGCTAATCTCTACACACAATTAAACATCATGTTTATAATCTGTGTCAACATAATGTGTAACACACCTTGTTTAGTTCAATGGACAATCGCGCTATGCACACACAGATGAAACGCCTCTACGAAGCCGCCGAAGCGCTGGCAGGGCTCAAAACGCAGGCGGAGATCGCCCGTGCGTTGAACCAGTCCCAGCAAACGGTGAACAATTGGGAAGCCCGCGGCATATCGAAGGCGGGATTGGTGAAGGCACAGAGCGCGCTCGGCTGCTCGGCCACATGGCTGGAAACCGGGACGCCGCCGATGGCGATTGCGCCACCGCTGGTGGCGCAGGCGTCGGATGCCGCTTTGCCGGCGGCGACCGACAATCCCTTCATGGATGACGCCAAAGGCATCCGCATCGGCGACGAACCCCACACGATACCGATCCGGCGGGTGAAATTGAAACTGCATGCCGGCGTGACAGGCTTCGAGACCGAGCCGGACATGGAAGACGGCGGGGTCCTGCATCTGCCGCGTGCCGTCATCGAGGCGCAGAACCTGGTACCCCATCACCTGCTGGCGATCCGGGTCAGCGGGCAGAGTATGGAACCGATGATGTTCGAGGATGACGTCGTCGTCGTGAATACCGCCGACAAGAATCCGATCAGCCGCGAAATCTATGCACTCAATTTCGATGGCGAGGCCTTGATCAAGCAGCTCATCAAGCGCAACAGCGAGTGGTTTTTGCACTCCATGAATCCGGACTTCGGGCCGATCAACGTGCGCAGTGGGCAGTGCAGCATCGTCGGGCGGGTCGTGTATCAGCCAGGGCGGATACTGACAGGACGCCTGTAGTGGAATCAGACACGGTCACTTCTCCGCGTCGCGAACAATCCTGACGTTCTTGCCGATCGCCTGATCGGCGCGACGAGATTGTGCTCGGGCCGGAAAATGTCTAAGCGCGACGGCTTATAAAAACAAAAAGGCTTACGCAAGTGTTTGCGTAAGCCTTCATCTTGGTAGGCCTCCCGTGAGTCGAACACGGCACCAACGGATTATGAATCCGAACCAAACTGAATTCCCTTGCGTTGACGTGCATTCCGAAATTCCGTAAGTTGTTGAATTTTATAAAAAACCTCATCCTCCACCTTATATTTATAGTTGACCCGCGTTGATCTGTTGCCATGAAATTTGCCTACACGGCGCCTACATGGCGCCTACACCAAAGGCAGCTATGGCAAAAGAAAACTTCACAGCGGAACGCCTCAGGTCATATCAGTGCGAATCAGGAAAACAGCAGACTATCCACTGGGATGCCAAAACTCCCGGCCTTGGACTTCGCGTAACGCAGAGTGGCACTCGAACGTACGTCTTCGAGTCTCGCCTCTTCGGCAAAACGATACGCATCAAGATCGGAGATCCGCGCAGTTGGGACCTTAGCAAAGCGAGAGTGGAAGCAGGCCGATTGAAGACCTCGATCGACCAAGGACTGGATCCACGCGAACTGAAGGCGAAAGCACAAGCCGAACACGAAGCAAAGGCTGTGGCAGAAGCGGCACGAGCTGTCACCGTTGGCGAAGCCTGGGCAGCGTGCCTTGAAGACCGCCGGCCGCATTGGGGAGAGCGTCATTACCAAGATTACGTCAAGAAGGCCCAGGCAGGCGGCCAGCCGCCCATTCGAGGCACGCGTGGTCGCGGTGAGACGATAGCTGGGCCGCTCTACTCTCTCATGAGCATGAGGCTATGTGAGCTCGATTCGCCAAGGTTGGAGGCCTGGGCCTCACGCGAAGCTGCCGTACGCCAGACATCTGCTCAATTGGCTTGGCACCTCCTGAAAGGCTTTTTCACGTAGTGTTCGGAACATTCTATGTTCGAGTCCGTCATGCAAAGGAACCCGGCCAAAACGAAGAAAATCCGTGAGCTGCTGGGCGCATCTGGGGTCAAACAGGATGCCTTGCAGCGTGAGCAGTTGGCAGTTTGGTTTTCAGCAGTACAGCAGGTTTTCAATCCCGTGACGTCCGCCTATCTGGAAACGGTGCTCTTGATCGGAGCAAGGCCAGGCGAAGTACTGGAAATGCGGTGGGAAGATATCGACGTCGGTGCTAGGTATCGCATCTTTCGCCCGGCGAAGCTGCCAAAACTGACTCTGGCTGAGGGAGAATTCGTGATCACTAAAGCGCGCTCCATACTGGACGTCATGAGCGGTCTGACGGAGGAAACGATCAACGTGTTATTGGCAGCCCACCGAAAGCAGCCCCATGCCTTGATGGAGCACTTCAAAATGGCTCTGCCACCTAGGGTTGCCGCAAAAACCCGTAGTTTCGTTGAGATGATGACGCGCAAAGTCAAACCGGAACAACCAGTCTTCTCGTTCATTGGTGTTGTTGCTTAACCGTTCTGCAAAAAAATGAGATCGGAACCCTATCCTTGTGTAGGGTTCCAATTTTTTGTAGGGCTTTGATAGATCTGCAAGAGCGTGGCCGGGTCGACCAACATGCTGGCTACTTGTCAGACGGGTGATTGGGTTTCCCGGTAACGAAGTTTGCCAAGAGTCGTACTCGAAGTACGGTGCTTTTTCCAAAATTGTTATCCATTCCCTGATACGATCCGCCTCCGCCCATCGTCTATTAGCAGCGCGCGCCGATGGCGCGCCGGCAACAGCTGCGCCGGCCGTGGCAGCTGTGTGGGCCGCCGCCCCGGTTATCGTCAACGCCGCGCGGCCAGCTCGAGCGCCAGCGACATGATCGCCGGCGCCGCCATGGGCTACATGCTGGGCTCGTCGACGGCCAGCCGCGCCAGTGGCGGCGGCGGCACCGACGTCGCACACCACCAGCAACAAGACCGTGATCAATAAGACGATCGTGGTCAAGCAGGCCGTGCCGGAGCCGGCGCCAACGGTCTTGCTGGCCAAGGCAGCGCCGGCCCCGGCCGCGCCCGCCTATCGCGCGTCGACGTCGACGCCATCGTACGCGCCGGCGCACACGTCCTCCGTGTCCTACGCTCCCACGCGCAGCTATACGCTGTCGGTCTCCTACTCGGGCATGCGCAGGTAGGCCAGTGGACGCGATCGCGCAGGCCTTCACGCTGTTCCAGCAGCTACGCGATCAGCGGACCTGCCTATGCGACTACCGGCATTCGGAGCTGGCCCCCTTCCGCATGGCGGTCGAGTCGCTTGACGTGGCCGCGGCCGGCGCCGATCGGCCGCGCAAAAGAAAAAAGCCGGATCGCCCCGACTCTTCTAACGCCCCAGATCCTGCGCGTCCGACCTAAACGCGCGCGGAAACGCCTTCCTCAGTCAGAAGCTGGAAAGCCTTTGGCATGACACCGTGGGCAATATAAGTACATCGTTTTTCCGCTACTGAGTTTAAGTATTCCGGCGCGGTACTGTTGAATCGTCCATGTACCTGTAACGCCATTTTTAAACGTCACTTCGCCGCTTGTGGAGCATGGAGACCAATCAAGCATGTGATGATAGTCGCCTTCGCTAACTTCGCCGGCTTTGCCAATGTACTCACGAATCTCTTGGGAGCTGAGCTTGAAACTCTTGCATTCCTTAGCTGATTCATGAGAAGCCGGCGACGTCACACCACTGTTCTTGATGATGACTGCGGTAACGGTCGGAAGATGCGTATTATTCATCTTCGGTTCGATACCTGGATCCTCGGCCCTAACTGGAGATGAGTTTGCCGCTATCGCAAGGAGGAGTGTAGCAATTACCATGATGCGCTTTGGGCTTCTGACGGGTTTTTGCGAGATACGACGGGGTGCCTGAATATTTCACTCATCGACACTCTGAAAGTCGACGTGAGTTCAGCAATTAGCCAGTGAAGCGATACATTTTGCTGCGCGGTGACGGCTTCATAGACTCCTTGGCCGTTTACGGCGCCGACAAGCTCAATACCGACGCTATCCTCGTTTGAAGGATAACGCTCAGGCACTTGCTTTTTCATCTCCCGATGGTTCTCGGCCGTCGGGCTGAAGTGGCTTAGCGCTTTAAGCTCAGTCGGAGTGCACCGATGCTCAGCGACACATCGAGAGCGAAGTTTTCCCACATGCCAAGTCTGCCGCTGCAACGAAGCAACTTGATAAATCGTTCCGTCCTTATCGATCAAAAAATGAGCCCCGTTCGCGTTTTGCTGTGTATAGCTGCTCAAGCTGGACGCCCCAGACGCGCCTCCAGTTTGGTGAACGATAATACCTGTAATACGATGCAAGTTCCCGTGCTCGATTAATGGACGCGGTGTCCGCTTTACACGTTCATCGAGAATGTAGCCTTGACTATCCACATGGAGCATCAGGTTACCTCTTCCTATCAAAGTTACTCTGGGTGAGCAGTGAAGCTCACCGTAAAACGGCCTCGATCAACCTACGGTCTTATTCGCGGCCAAGTCCCATCCACCAGAAACATTTCCACCAGCACCTCCTGCGATCTTTTGCTGGGTATATCGTTCGGTAATCCGGGCGTAACGCAGCGTAAATTGATCGCCTATCAGGCCGCCACTAAATGATTTTCTATTGCTCGATATCAGCACGTTTTCCAACGCAATCTCGTAATACTTGAGAGGACCATTACCATCCGAACGGAAAAATTCTAATTTCGCTTTCGGGATTGTTTTGCCCTGAGCCGCTAATTCCATCAGCTTTGGCGATGCAAGATCGACCAGCTTAGTAATGCGGATCGGATCGAAAACAGCGCGCCCGACCGTGTGTCCACCAGAAGTTGATACGGTGTCAGACGTTGCTTGGACAACGCCCCAGTCAATCGATTGAACCTCAATCCACCCCTTGTGTGCACTGTCGTTCGATTCGCCAGCGACGCCGTCGATTTGCAAGTAGACATCAGATGCCATGAATTTTCCTCCCGGTAATGGCAGCATAGAAACATTCTGCCCTAGTAGTGATAGTTGCAGTTCAATTCTAACTGTAAAAAAACGAAACAATTTCTAACAATGTAACAGCGCTACGGAGACGTCGACGTGTAAAAAGAAAAAAGCCGGGTTTCCCCGGCTCTTTATCATGAACTCTGCCAGCGCCGGTTACAGGTTTTCAACTGGTTGAGGTAGGTTGCCAGCGACAAAACATCGTCAGCGGGTAGTGGCGAAGGCGACAAAGCCATTATGAGAGTGGAAATCGGCGGTCTTTTGATCCTTGGCATCCACGATCAGAGCATGCGTTACGATCTCGGATCGAGCTGCGCGATCGAGCGCGTCAACCAGCAGCGCACCGCCCATGCCTTGACCCTTGAACGCGCGATCGACAGCGAGCCGACCCATGCGCGTGACGGGAACCACGGGATAGCGCGGGAGCTTCTTGCGCGGTCTCGGGAAGGTCGGCCAGCAGGACGCCAGCGCTGGCCAAGGTGTAGTGGCCCGCGATGCGGTCATCATCGGTGACGACGACAAAGCATGTAGCTACCCGGCGTTTGATGTCTTGGGAAACCTATTCACGCAGATAACGGTCGAGGGTTCGACATCGGACATGAACGTGGAGCGGTCATGTGAAGAGGCGAGCGGAGCAACCCTGAACGGCGCCCCGCTCATGCGTCTCGCAGCAGTGCACCGCGGCGCTCGATCGCGCGTGCCAAGCCGGGCGTTGCCGGAGGCAGGTTGATGAGGGCTTGTGCGAATTGTTCCTGATCGGGCTGTACTAGCTCGATGATGCTGGCCTGCGCGATCACGCGATGCGCCGCATCCACCTTACATAATTTGGATCTGATGAGATCAAATTAATTCCTACACAGTGCCTACATGGCGTCGCATCGACACAAAACTCACGTGGCATTATTGTCGTAAGTTCTTGATTTTATTGGTAGGCCTCCCGTGAGTCGAACACGGCACCAACGGATTATGAGTCCGCTGCTCTAACCAAGCATGAGCTAGAGGCCCGAAACTGGTGTATCTATTCGCAAGGGACGCTGGAAAAACCGCCACTTGCGGACAACGCGACCATGTCGCGTAGCCGAAGTGGCGAGAGCATATTGCCTTAACGTAGGTCCGTCAAGCCTCAGCCGCTGTTACCTTCGAGGAAACTCTTCAGCTTGTCCGAGCGCGACGGGTGACGCAGCTTGCGCAGGGCCTTGGCTTCGATCTGGCGGATGCGTTCGCGCGTCACGTCGAACTGCTTGCCGACCTCTTCCAGCGTGTGGTCGGTCGACATTTCGATGCCGAAGCGCATGCGCAGCACCTTGGCTTCGCGCGGGGTCAGCGAGTCCAGCACGTCCTTCACGACACCGCGCATCGAGGCGTGCAGCGCGGCATCCGAAGGCGCCAATGTATTGTTGTCCTCGATGAAGTCGCCCAGATGCGAATCGTCGTCGTCGCCGATCGGCGTCTCCATCGAAATCGGCTCTTTCGCGATCTTCATGATCTTCCGGATTTTGTCTTCCGGCATCTCCATCTTGACCGCGAGGGTTGCCGGATCGGGTTCGGCGCCGGTCTCCTGCAGGATCTGGCGCGAGATCCGGTTCATCTTGTTGATCGTTTCGATCATGTGCACCGGAATACGGATCGTGCGCGCCTGGTCCGCGATCGAGCGGGTGATGGCCTGGCGGATCCACCACGTCGCATAGGTCGAGAACTTGTAACCGCGGCGGTATTCGAACTTGTCCACCGCCTTCATCAGGCCGATATTGCCTTCCTGGATCAGGTCGAGGAATTGCAAGCCGCGGTTCGTATACTTCTTGGCGATCGAGATGACCAGGCGCAGGTTGGCCTCGGTCA
Source organism: Burkholderiaceae bacterium (assembly GCA_022701635.1). Taxonomy (GTDB): domain Bacteria; phylum Pseudomonadota; class Gammaproteobacteria; order Burkholderiales; family Burkholderiaceae_D; genus Telluria; species Telluria phyllosphaerae. Next base: position 12,745 of record JAKOOD010000031.1, read on the forward strand.
TTTCGCGCTTGGCCTTGCGCGCCTTCATTTCACCGGCCGCCATTTGGCGGTTGATGTTGCGCAGGTCCGGCAGCGGCAGTACGACGCGCGCCTGCAGGTCGATCAGGCGTTGCTGCAGCTCCTTGATCGTCGGGATGTTGCGGCCGAGGATGGCGCTGTAGGCGTGGCCGGCGTTGACTTCGCCGTCGACCCATTCCAGGTTCGTCTCGTTGCCCGGGAAGACCTTGATGAAGTGGGCGCGCGGCATGCCGCAGCGGTTCACGGCCACGTCCAGGATCTGCTTCTCGATGTGGCGCACTTCGTCGACCTGGCCGCGCAGGGTGTCGCACAGCTTTTCGACGACTTTCGCCGTGAAGCGGATGCCGAGCAGTTCGTTCGAGATCGCTTCCTGGGCCTTGACGTAGGCGTCCGAGTTGTAGCCCTGCTTTTCATAGGCCTTGCGCATCTTGTCGAATTGCTGGCCGATGAAGCTGAACTTGTCGAGGGCGGCGGTTTTCAGCTGCTCGAGCTGCTCGGCGGAGTAGCCGGCGGCGCCGGAGGCGGCATTGCCCTCTTCTTCCTCTTCCCCTTCTTCCTCGTCGCCTTCGTCATCCTCGTCGTCGTCGGACTCGGTGGACGTCGGGGCGACCGCGGTCGGCGAGGTGACTTCGGACGACTCGTCGTCGACCAGGCCGTCGACGATTTCGTCGATCTTGATTTCGTCGGTCTCGATGCGGCGGGCGGCGTCGATGATTTCGTCGATCGTCACCGGACAGGCCGAGATCGCCTGGATCATGTCGCGCAGGCCGTCTTCGATGCGTTTGGCGATTTCGATCTCGCCTTCGCGGGTCAGCAGCTCCACGGAACCCATTTCGCGCATGTACATGCGCACCGGGTCGGTGGTGCGGCCGAAGTCGGAGTCGACGGTCGAGAGCGCCGCTTCGGCGGCGGCCTCGGCTTCGTCGTCGCTGGTGGCGTTCGGGACGTTATCGGACAGCAGCAGGGTTTCGGCGTCAGGCGCATGCTCGTAGACGGCGATGCCCATGTCGTTGAAGGTGCCGATGATGCCTTCGATCGCTTCCGGATCGACGACGTTGTCCGGCAGGTGGTCGTTGATCTCGGAATACGTGAGGAAACCGCGCTCCTTGCCCGACTTGATCAGGGCCTTGAGCTTCTGGCGGCGGATTTCGAGTTCTTCTTCGCTGGCTTCGGTGTCGGACGAGAACGCGTCCTTGAGCAAGGCTTTTTCCTTGGCTTTGCGATCCTTGGCCTTGGCCTTGTCGACCGCCTTCAGTTCGGCGCGTTCGACCGCGTTCAGTGCGGCGACTTCGTCGTTTTCAGGCGTAAATTCCTTGGGCTTGCGGCCGCGCCGTCCCGGTACTTTGACGGACGGCAGCACATAGCCCGACGTATCGATGGCGGCGAGTGCTTCCGCATCGGTGGTCTGGCTGACAGGCGCAACACCCGCGACGCGGGCTTCCGCCTTGTCTTGCGAATTGTCCGCCTTGGCGGACATCCTGGTGGATTTGGTAGCCACGTTGGTTTCGGGTTTCTTGGTTGGCACAGGCGCTTTCGAAGTCACAAACGACCACTTTACGTTGGTTAAAGATAAAGTTTTGTTACCTTACATCCTACCTGCAGGCACAAATCTGTTGCCCCACTAACTGAACCTCCACGCAGGTTTCGAACGAAAAGTCGTTTCAAAGCTTGCAATAGTTAGCGTTTTATTATAGCACGCGCCCCAAGACTTTCCAGTCGAGAACACCCCCACCGTGGTGCCTGCATTTCAGGCGAATTTGGCTGGGGTGTCGTTGGCGGCTTCGCGCATCAAGAGGTCCTGCTGTGCTGTGATTTCGCGATAGCGGGCACTCACCTGATCTGGGGTCAACCCCGATGAAAACAACTGGTTCAACTCCTGTTTTAAGACATCCATCTTGATTTGCCTCACTGCGCTAATGATCCAAACGCGGTCCTGGTCAATATCCGATTCGGGTGAAGAAGCGATCTCGGAAATGAGGCCATCGTACTCGTTGCTCGTCTCTTTCAACTGCTGCGACAGGGCGGCGAAGGTGCCGTTCGCGCCCAGGGCCTGGGCCATCTCGACCAGCTGGCGCAGACGTTCCCCCGCTTCCCCACCGAAGTGGTCGAAGGCGCGTTGTGCGGCATCGTCCAGTTCCAGCGAAATGGCGGGATGCGATACCAGGATGCGCATGATCTGCAGCTCCAGTCCGACCGGTTCGGGCCGGCCCTGGCGCGGCGGCGCCTTGCGCGCCACCGATACCGGCTTGGACAGCTCGAACAACGCTTCGATCTCCGCCGGCGTTGACTCCGTCAAATTCGCCAGGCCGCGCACGATCTGCAGGCGCAGCGCCGACGGGGCCATCGATTGCAACAGCGGCTTGGCGTCGAACTGGACGCGGGCGCGGCCTTCCGGTGTGTCGAGCTCATGCTCGGTGGTGACTTCGCGCAGCAGGAATTGCGACAGCGGCATCGCTTCGTTGATCTCCTGGGCAAATGCGTCGGCGCCAAACTCGCGTACATAGCTGTCCGGATCGTGCTCTTGCGGCAGGAACAGGAACTTGATGGTCTTGTTGTCCGACACTTGCGGCAGGCAGGCTTCCAGTGCACGGCGGGCGGCGCGGCGGCCGGCCTTGTCGCCGTCGAAGCTGAAGATCACGGTGTCGGTCTGGCGCAGCAGCTTTTGCACGTGGGTGTTGGTGCAGGCGGTGCCGAGGGTCGCGACCGCTTGCGGAAAGCCGAGCTGGGCCAGCGCGACCACATCCATGTAGCCTTCGGTCACCAGCACGTAGCCGGCGTCGCGGATCGCCTGGCGCGCCTCGAACAGGCCGTACAGCTCCTGCCCCTTGTTGAACAGCGGGGTTTCCGGCGAGTTCAGGTATTTCGGTTCGCCGCCATCCATCACGCGGCCGCCGAAGCCGATCACCTGGCCTTTGCTATTTCGGATCGGGAACATCACGCGCTCGCGGAAGCGGTCGTAGCGTTTCTTATTGCCGCCGTCCTCATCGACGCGGTCGATCACCAGGCCGGACTCGACCAGCGCCAGTGCGTCGTAGTCGTTGAACACCGAGCGCAGGCTGTCCCAGCCGGACGGCGCGTAGCCGAGGCCGAAGCGCGCGGCCACCTCGCCGGTCAGGCCGCGCCCTTTCAGGTAGGCGATCGCGGCCGGCGCCTGGCGCAGCTGGGCGCGGTAGTAGTCGCAGGCCTGGTTCAAGGCATCCGTCATGGCCATCGATTGCGCCTGCTGGGCAGCGCGCTGTTGCGGTGGGATCTTGTCATCGGCTTCGGGCACGATCATGCCTACGCTTTGTGACAGGTCCTTGACGGCATCGACGAATCCCATGCCCGAGTATTCGATCAGGAAGCCGATCGCGGTACCGTGGGCGCCGCAGCCGAAGCAGTGATAGAACTGCTTGGTCGGGCTGACGGTGAAGCTGGGGGACTTCTCGTTGTGGAATGGGCACAGGCCCATGTAGTTGGCGCCGCCCTTCTTGAGCTGGACGTAACGCCCTACCACGTCGACGATGTCGACGCGGTTGAGAAGATCAGTAATGAATGATTGCGGAATCACGTGAATAAACCGTATTTGTCTAAGGTCAGACTATACCGCAGGGCTCGCTACCGGTTGATTTTCGACAAGGCAACGAAGATACCGGCGCCACGCCGTCGACAACGTGTGGCACCAGCAACAGATGACACATCAAGCGCCGGTGAGCGCCTTCTTGACCTGGGCCGATACGGCGGTCATGTCGGCGCGGCCAGCCAGCTTCGGCTTCAGCACGCCCATCACCTTGCCCATGTCCTGCGGTCCCGATGCGCCGGTCGCGGCCACGGCGGCGGCGACTTCGGCGGCGATTTCTTCATCCGACAGGCCGGCCGGCATGTAGGCGGTCAGCACGGCCAGTTCGGCTTTTTCGATATCGGCCAGGTCGGCACGGCCGCCGGCTTCGAACTGGGTGATCGAATCCTTGCGCTGCTTGATCATTTTTTCGACGATGGCGACGGTCTGGGCGTCGTCCAGTTCAATGCGCTCATCCACTTCCTTGCGCTTGATTTCGGCAAGGATGAGGCGGATGGTGCCCAGCTTGCCGGCTTCCTTGGCACGCATGGCGGCTTTCATGTCGTCGCTGATCTGGGTTTTCAAGCTCATGGATTCTTTCTCCGTATTATTTAAGAGCGCCTCACAAAGCCTTTAGGGCAAGAGATGCGGCTTGCCGACGCATCGTCGAAGACAGTACGCTAGTACGGCGAGACGATGCAACGCTGCCATAAAGGCTTTTTGAGGCGCGAACAAAAGGCAAAACCCGCTGCGGCAACAAACCGGAGCGGGCTTCGTCATATTCAGGCCTGTGATCCGCGACTGGCGTCTAGGCCGTCGCCGGAAAGGCAGCTGAACCGAATTAGTACAGTTTCTTCGGCAGTTGCTGGCTGCGGATGCGCTTGTAGTGACGCTTCACGGCAGCTGCCAGCTTGCGCTTGCGCTCTGCGGTCGGCTTTTCGTAGAACTCGCGTGCGCGCAGTTCGGTCAGCAGGCCGGTTTTTTCGATAGTGCGCTTGAAGCGACGCATAGCGACTTCGAACGGCTCGTTTTCTTTAAGGCGGATAGTGGTCATGTAAAAATGAAACCGTTGGATTT
>JAKOOD010000041.1 GCA_022701635.1 Burkholderiaceae bacterium
AGACCGGCCGCAAGCTGGCCAGCCTGAAGCGGGTCGACGACAGCGACGTGTTTTGCGCCGCCATCCCGCGCCGCAAGAATCCTTTCCCCTACCGCCTGCGGGTCGACTGGGGCACGCACCGCCAGGAGATGGAAGACGCTTATCGTTTCCCGCCCATCCTCGGGGACATGGATGTCTGGCTGCTGTCGGAGGGCACGCATCACCGGCCCTACGAAAAGCTGGGTGCCCATCCGGCCGAGATCGCCGGCGTCCCCGGCGTCGCGTTCGCGGTGTGGGCACCGAATGCCCGCCGGGTCTCGGTGGTCGGCAGTTTCAACAACTGGGATGGCCGGCGCCATGCGATGCGTTCGCGCGGCGCATCCGGCGTGTGGGAAATCTTCATTCCGCAGCTGGCCGCCGGCGACCTGTACAAATTCGAAATCAAGGCGCAAAGCGGCGAGATCCTGCTGAAAGCCGATCCGTTTGCCTTCCGCGCCGAATTGCGGCCGGATACCGCCTCGGTGGTGAATGCCTTGCCGCCGCTGTTTCCCTCGTCGAGCGCGCGCCAGGCGGCCAATGCGCTGGGTGCGCCGGTCAGCATCTACGAGGTGCATCTCGGGTCCTGGCGCCGCGTGCCCGAAGACGGCAACCGCTGGCTGAGCTATCGCGAACTCGCGGACCAGCTGATCCCGTATGCGAAAGACCTCGGCTTCACCCACATCGAACTGATGCCAATCAGCGAGCACCCGTTCGACGGATCCTGGGGTTATCAGCCGGTCGGCATGTATGCCCCGACCTCGCGTTTCGGCACACCGGAAGATTTCCGCTATTTCGTCGAAACCGCGCATGCCAACGGCATCGGCGTGCTGCTGGACTGGGTACCGGGGCATTTTCCGTCCGATCCGCACGGACTGGCGCGTTTCGACGGCAGCCACCTGTACGAGCACGCCGATCCGCGCGAAGGCTTCCACCAGGACTGGAATACGCTGATCTATAACTACGGGCGCAAGGAAGTCCTGAATTACCTGGTCGGCAATGCGCTGTACTGGATCGAACGTTTCGGCATCGACGGCCTGCGCGTCGATGCGGTGGCGTCGATGCTGTATCGCGATTACAGCCGCAAGGAAGGCGAATGGATTCCGAACCAGTTCGGCGGCCGCGAAAACCTGGAGGCGATCGACTTCCTGCGCCGCGCCAATGCGGTGGTGTGCGCCGAACGCCCCGAAGCCGTCATGGCCGCGGAAGAATCGACCAGTTTTCCGAACGTCTCGCGCCCGCTGGAAATGGGCGGCCTGGGCTTCCACTACAAATGGAACATGGGCTGGATGAACGACACGCTGCGCTACATGCAGGAAGACCCGGTCAACCGCCGCTACCACCACGACAAGATGACCTTCGGGCTGGTGTATGCCTTTACCGAAAACTTCGTGCTGCCGCTGTCGCACGACGAGGTCGTGCACGGCAAGGGCTCGCTGCTGGACCGCATGCCCGGCGACGACTGGCAGCGCTTCGCCAACCTGCGCGCCTACTACGGTTTCATGTGGGGCCATCCCGGCAAGAAGCTGCTGTTCATGGGCGGCGAGTTCGCGCAGGAACGCGAATGGAATGTCGACCGCAGCCTCGACTGGCACCTGCTCGACAACCCGCGCCACCAGGGCATCCAGCGCCTGATACGCGACCTGAATGCGGTCCAGCAGCGTTACCCGGCCCTGCACCAGCTCGACGTCGAGGCGCGCGGCTTCGAATGGATCACGCATGAAGACCGCGATAACTCGGTGTTTTCGTTCATCCGCAAGGCGGGCAATGGCGATGTGGTGATCGTGGTGTCGAATTTCACGCCGGTGCCGCGCCACGGCTATCGCATCGGCGTCGGCCAGCCGGGACGTTACATCGAAATCCTGAATACCGACGCCACGCGGTATGGCGGCAGCGGCATGCACAATGGTGAGCTGCATGCCGAGCCGGCCCCCCTCCATGGCCGCGACCAGTCGCTCAGCCTGACCGTGCCGCCACTGGCGACCATCATGCTGAAGCTGGAGCCTGCAGAATGACGGTAGCGGATGCATTACGCGCAGGCCGCTCCTACCCGCTGGGCGCGCACCCGGATGGCCAGGGTGTGAATTTCGCGCTGGTGGCGCCGCATGCGGACGCGGTGGACCTGTGCCTGTTCGACCCGGAGGGCAAGCAGGAACTGGCGCGCCTGCGCATGCCGGCCTGCGAGGACGGCGTCTGGCACGGCCACCTCGAGGGTGCGGCGCCGGGCCAGGTCTATGGCTACCGGGTCGCCGGCCCGTACGCGCCACAGCGGGGCCAGCGCTTCAACCCGAACAAGGTCCTGCTCGACCCCTACGCGCGCGCGGTCGTGGGCGAGTACCTGGCGCAGCCCGGCTTCGAAGGCCATGCCGCCGACGCCGCGGACCAGCCCGACCCGGCCGACAATGCGGCGATCGCGCTCAAGGCGCAAGTCATCGACGACGCCTACGACTGGGGCGACGACAAGCCGCCGCGCGTGCCGGCGGCCGACACCATCCTGTACGAAGTCCACGTCAAGGGCTACACCCGGCTGCATCCCGACGTGCCCGAGGCGCTGCGCGGCACCTACGCCGGACTGGCGCAACCCGCCGTACTGGACACCCTGCAGCGGCGCGGCGTCACCACCCTGAGCCTGCTGCCGGTGCATGCGCGCGCCGACGAGATGCGCCTGCGGACGATGGGCCTGTCGAATTACTGGGGCTATTCCAGCATCGGCTTCTTCGCGCCCGAGCGCGGTTACTGGTCGGGGCAGCCCGGCAGCACGCCGGTGTCCGAGTTCCGCGACATGGTCAAGGCGGTCCACAATCGCGGCATCGAGGTGGTGCTCGACGTGGTCTACACCCACACCGCCGAGACCGACGAATGCGGGCCGACGCTGAGCTTCCGGGGCATCGACAACCAGCTCTACTACCACCTGCGGAAAGACAATCCGGCCCTGTACGAAAACTGGACCGGCTGCGGCAATTGCCTGAACCTGGCCGCGCCGCGCGTGCTGCAGCTGGTGATGGATTCGCTGCGCTACTGGGTCGAAGCGATGCATGTCGACGGCTTCCGCTTCGACCTGGCACCGATCCTGGCGCGCGATGCCGACGGGTTTTCCGGCGCCGCCGCCTTCCTGGCCGCGCTGCGCCAGGATCCGGTGCTGGCGCGGGTCAAGCTGATCGCCGAGCCGTGGGACATCGGCCCGGGCGGCTACCGCCTCGGCCAGTTCCCGCCGGGCTGGTTCGAATGGAACGACAAGTACCGCGACACCGTGCGCGCGTTCTGGCTGCGGCAGGGCGAACCGACCACCGCGCTGGGCGAATTCGCGCGCCGCTTCGCCGGCTCCAGCGACGTCTTCCAGCACGATGGACGCCAGCCCACCGCCAGCGTCAATTTCATCACCGCCCACGACGGTTTCACGCTGCGCGACCTGGTCAGCTACAACGACAAGCACAACGAGGCCAACGGCGAACAGAACCGCGACGGCCATGCGCATAACCTCAGCTGGAACTGCGGCGTGGAAGGTGCCACGGACGACCGCGAGGTGCTGCAACTGCGGGCACGCCTGCAGCGCGCCCTGCTGGCGACGCTGTTCTTTTCGCAGGGCACCCCGATGCTGCTGGCCGGCGACGACATCGGCCATTCCCAGCGCGGCAACAATAACGCCTACTGCCAGGACAATGCCGTATGCTGGCTGGACTGGCGCCGCGCCGACGATGCGTTGGCCGGCTTCGTCGGTGCGCTGAGCGGCTTGCGACAGCGCTACCGTGCCCTGCGCCGTCCAGGCTGGTACAGCGGTGCGGTGGGGGCGGATGGCCACGCGGACATCGCCTGGCGCAAGCCCGATGGTGCCGTCATGGATGACGCGGCCTGGAACGGGGGCAGCCATTGCATCGGCATCCGGATGAGCGCGCCGGCCGATGGCCAGCCGGGCGACGAAACCTGCCTGCTGCTGGTGAATGCCGAGGCCCAGCCGGTCGATTTCACGCTGCCGCCAGGCACCTGGCGTGCGCTGACGAACAGTGCGTTTCCCGAATTGCCGCCGCATGATGCCGACGGCACGGTGGAGGTCCCGGCACACGCGGTGCTGCTGCTGGCCATGCCGTGGAACTGAGCATCGACCCCAAGCTTATTAATATGTCATCGACCATAAAAATAGTGGAGGCAACATGAAAACCCTGATCCATCGGCAACCTGAACGCAGGAAGAACCAGCTCACCCACCGCTTGCAGGAACGCGCCGTCGCGCTGGTGCTGGCCGGCGGCCGCGGGTCGCGCCTGCACCAGTTGACCGTCAAGCGCGCCAAGCCGGCGGTGTATTTCGGCGGCAAGTTCCGTATCATCGATTTCGTCCTGTCCAACTGCATCAACTCCGGCTTCCGCCGCATCGGTGTGGTGACGCAGTACAAATCGCACTCGCTGCTGCGCCACCTGCAGCGCGGCTGGAGCTTCCTGCGCGGCGACCAGAACGAATTCATCGACCTGCTGCCGGCCCAGCAGCGCGTGAATGAAGACCACTGGTACCGCGGCACCGCCGACGCGGTGTACCAGAACATCGACATCCTGAGCTCCTATCATCCGGAGTTCGTGGTCGTGCTGGCCGGCGACCATATCTACAAGATGGATTATTCGCTGATGCTGCAAGACCACGTGGCGACCGGCGCCGCCTGCACCATCGGCTGCATCGAGGTGCCCAAGGCCGAGGCCTCGGCCTTCGGCGTGATGGCGGTCGACGAGGAGCGCCGCATCACCGACTTCGTCGAAAAGCCGGCCGATCCGCCGACCATGCCCGGCAAGCCGGACACCACGCTGGCCAGCATGGGCATTTATATCTTCAATGCCGAGTACCTGTACCAGCTGCTGGACGACGACGTCGCGAATGCCGCCTCCAGCCACGACTTCGGCAAGGACATCATTCCGCGCGTGGTGAACGAGGGCGGCGCGGTGGCGCACCCGTTCAGCATGTCGGCAATCCCGAACGGCGACGGTATCCCGGCCTACTGGCGCGACGTCGGTACCGTCGATGCCTTCTGGTCCGCCAACCTCGACCTGGCCTCGATTTCGCCGGAACTCAACATCTACGACGCCGACTGGCCGATCTGGACCCACCAGGAACAGCTGCCGCCGGCCAAGTTCGTGCACGACCGTAACGGCGACCACGGCATGGCGGTGAACGTGCTGGTGTCGGGCGGCTGCATCGTGTCGGGTTCGCACGTCGCGGCCTCGGTACTGTTCTCGAACGTGCGGGTGGAGTCGTTCTGCCACATCGACGAGGCGGTGATCCTGCCGCATTGCGACATCGGCGAAGGCTGCCGCCTGACCAAGGTCGTCATCGACCGCGGCTGCACCATCCCGGCCGGGATGGTGATCGGCGAAGATCCGGAACTGGATGCGCAACGCTTCCACCGCAGCGAGAACGGCGTGGTGCTGGTGACCACCGACATGCTGAACAAGCTGTAAACAAGCGGTAAATAAGCGTCGAATTACGTAAGACGGCGCACGGACGCGGGCGCGTCCGTGCGGCAAGATGGCGAACGCACGGACACAGGAACCATGATGCGCGTATTACACGTTTGTACTGAAATCTATCCACTGCTGAAAACCGGGGGCCTCGCGGATGTGGCGGGCGCCCTGCCGGCCGCGCAGCGCAAGACCGGCTGCGATGCGCGCGTGCTGGTGCCGGGCTTTCCGGCCCTGCGTGCCGGCATCATCGAGCAGGAACTGGTGACCGAGCTGGCGCCGGCCTTCGGCGCCGAGACGCTGCGCCTGTTCCGCGGCACGCTGCCCGACACCGGTGTCACCGCCTACGTCATCGATGCCCCCAACCTGTACGACCGCCCGGGCAATCCGTATGCCGACGCCGGCAACCAGGCCTACCCCGACAATGTCCAGCGCTTCGCCCTGCTCGGCTGGATGGCGGCACGCCTGGCCGAAGGCCTCGATCCGTCCTGGCAGCCGCAGGTCGTGCATGCGCACGACTGGCACGCCGGCCTGGCCCCGGCCTACCTGAAGGCGGCCGAGCAGTCGACCGGCCGCAAGCTGGCCGCCAGCGTGCAGACCATCCACAACCTGGCTTACCAGGGTAATTTCCCGAGCCACGTATTCGGCTACCTGGGCTTGCCCGCGCATTTCTTCGACATCCATGGCGTCGAGTTCCACGGCCAGGTCTCCTTCCTGAAAGCCGGGCTGTTCTTCGCCGATAAAATCTCGACGGTGAGCCCGACCTATGCGCGCGAAATCCAGGAGGGCGAACAGGGCTGCGGGCTGGATGGCCTGCTGCGCACCCGCGCCGCCGATCTGGCCGGCATCCTGAACGGTGTCGACGACGCGGTGTGGAACCCGGCGACCGACCCGCTGATCGCCCAACATTACGACATTCGGCACGCTGGCGACAAACCCGGCGGCAAGCTGGCATGCAAGACGGCGCTGCAGCAGGAAGCCGGCCTGGCCATCCAGGACGCCGCCCCGCTGTTCTGCGTCGTCAGCCGCCTCACCGAACAGAAGGGCCTGCACCTGGTGCTGGCCGCCCTGCCCCTGATCGTCCAGCGCGGCGGCCAGATCATGCTGCTGGGCGCGGGCGACGCGCCGCTGGAAGCCGCCTTCCGCGCCGCGGCCGCGGCCCATCCGCAAGCGGTGGCGGTGCGCATCGGCTACGACGAGCAGCTGGCCCACCGCCTGATCGCCGGCGCCGACGTGATCCTGGTGCCGTCCCGCTTCGAACCCTGCGGCCTGACCCAGCTGTACGGGCTCAAGTACGGCACCCTGCCGCTGGTCCGCAAGGTGGGCGGACTGGCCGACACGGTCGTCGATGCCTCGATCGAGAACCTGGGCGAGGCACTGGCCACCGGTCTCGTCTTCGACAGCTTCGACGACGCCGGCATGAGCGCCGCCCTGCGCCGCGCCTTCGCGCTGTATCAACGCGAAGCCGACTGGAAGCAGGTACAAGAACGCGGCATGCGCCAACAATTCGGCTGGGATGCAGCCGCGACCCACTATCTCGCGCTTTACCGGCACATCGCCACTGACCAATAACAAAATCACTGAACGCAACAGCAATGAATCTTACCGACCTCAATCAAGACGATCCGTCCGGCGGCGTCGCCGACCTCAAGCGTTCAATCGCCAACAAGCTGATGTACACGATGGGCAAGGATGCCTCGACCGCGCAGCCGCGCGACTGGCTGCATGCCACCGCCCTGGCGGTGCGCGACCGCCTGGTCGAGCGCCGCATGAAGACCGAGCGCGCCCAATCCCAGCAGGACGCCAAGCGCGTGTATTACATGTCGATCGAATTCCTGATCGGCCGCACCTTCACCAACGCCCTGCTCGCGCTCGACATCCATGAAGACGTGCGCCGGGCACTGGCCGAGCTGGGCGTCGACTTCGCGTCGCTGCCCGACCTCGAACCGGATGCCGCGCTCGGCAACGGCGGCCTGGGCCGCCTGGCCGCCTGCTTCCTCGACTCGATGGCGACGCTGGCCCTGTCCGGCGTCGGCTACGGCATCCGCTACGACTACGGCATGTTCAAGCAGCAGATCGTCGACGGCCGCCAGGTCGAACTGCCGGATTACTGGCTCGCCGGCGGCAATCCGTGGGAAATCGCGCGCCCGGACGTGCAGTACCGCGTGCGTTTCGGCGGCCGCATCGAACAACATGGCGACAAGGTCGAGTGGGTCGGTACCCACGACGTGATGGCGCTGGCCTACGACACCATCGTCCCGGGCTACGCCACCGAAGCCACCAATCTGCTGCGCCTGTGGTCGGCCAAGGCCGACCAGGAATTCAACCTGGCCGCCTTCAATGGGGGCAACTACGTCGGTGCGGTCGAGGAAAAGAACGCGTCCGAAAACGTGTCGCGCGTGCTGTATCCGGACGATTCGACCCAGGCCGGCCGCGAGCTGCGCGTGCGCCAGGAATACTTCTTCTGCGCCGCCAGCCTGCAGGACATCGTCGGGCGCTTCTTCGACAAGCACGACGATGTCGACCAGCTGCCGCAGCACGTCGCGATCCACCTGAACGACACCCACCCGGTGCTGGCGGTGCCCGAGCTGATGCGCATCCTGATCGACGACCACGGCATCGCCTTCCCGCGCGCCTGGGCGATCACGCAAAAGGTGTTCTCGTACACCAACCACACACTGATGCAGGAAGCGCTGGAAACCTGGCCGGTCGACATGCTCGGCCACATCCTGCCGCGCCACCTGCAGATCATCTTCGACATCAACAAGATCTTCATCGACAGCATCACCGCCGAATTCGGCGCCGACGTCGAGCTGATGCGCCGCGTGTCGCTGATCGACGAGAACGGCGAGCGCCGCGTGCGCATGGGCTACCTGGCGGTCGTGGCCAGCCACAAGGTCAACGGCGTCTCGGCCCTGCACTCGGACCTGATGAAGCAGTCGATCTTCGCCGACTTCGCGCGCCTGTTCCCGGACCGCTTCAACAACAAAACCAATGGCATCACGCCGCGCCGCTGGCTGTCGCAGGCCAATCCGTCGCTGTCCGCGCTGATCGACGAGCGCATCGGCCGCACCTGGCGCCGCCACCTCGAGCAGATCGCGGACCTGCGCGAGGCCGCCGACGACCCCGTGTTCGCCCTGCACTTCCGCGCCGCCAAGCTGGTCAACAAGCAGCGCCTGGCAAGCTGGGTGCAGGACAAGCTCGGCATCGCGATCGACCCGACCTCGCTGTTCGACGTGCACGTCAAACGCATCCACGAATACAAGCGCCAGCTGCTCAACGTCCTGCACGTGATCACGCGCTACAACCGCATCCTGGCCAATCCGGATGCCGGCTGGGTGCCGCGCACCGTGATCTTCGCCGGCAAGGCGGCGTCGGCCTACCACATGGCCAAGCAGATCATCAAGCTGATCAACGATGTCGCCACCACGATCAACAACGATGCGCGCGTGGGCGACAAGCTGAAAGTCGTGTTCATCCCGAACTACAGCGTCAGCCTGGCCGAGATCATCATGCCCGCGGCCGATTTGTCGGAGCAGATCTCGACCGCCGGCACCGAAGCCTCGGGCACCGGCAACATGAAATTCGCCCTGAACGGCGCGCTGACCATCGGCACTCTGGACGGCGCCAATGTCGAGATGCGCGAACACATCGGCGCCGACAATATCTTCATCTTCGGGAACACGACCGCTGAAGTCGATGCCTTGCGTGCCCAGGGCTACCAGCCGGGCCGCATCGTCGAGCAGAATGCGGAATTGCAGCAGGTGCTCGAACAGATCCGCGACGGCGCCTTCTCGCCGGACGACAAGGGCCGCTTCTCGGGCATCTACGATGCGCTGGTCACCTGGGGCGACCATTACCTGCTGCTGGCCGACTACGCCAGCTATGTCGCCACCCAGGAACAGGTCGACGAACTCTATCGCCAGCCCGATGCCTGGACCCGCAAGGCGATCCTGAACGTGGCCGGCATGGGCAGCTTCTCGTCCGACCGCGCGATCGGCGAGTACGCCGACCAGATCTGGCAGGCGCAGCCGGTCAGCCTGGCGGCGCCGGAAGAACGCCGCGGTACCGACCGCCGCGCCCAGTCGGAGCGCAGCACGACGGTTTGACCGGCGTAGGGTGGGCACCCCGTGCCCACGCGCGGCGCCGACAAGCCGCAAACGTTCGCGTGGGCTCGGAGAGCCCACCCTACCCCTTGCGCCTAGCGACTGCCATACCACGCACCGTAGGGCGGCAAGCGCACCTGCGCGCCGGTGCGCGTGCCCGGCAATCCATGGCCATCGATATCCCTGGCACCGGCCACTTCAGGCCACGCGAACGCCACCGGTTGATTCGACAGGTTGAAGGCCGCCAGCATGGGCGGCTCTCCTTCCAGTTCACGGCGCAGCGCCAGCACCGGCTCGGGCGCGTCGAAGAAGGCAATCTCGCCGCGCACGAGCTGCGGCTGATTGCGGCGCCAGGCAATGAAGCGGCGCGCGAAATGCAGCGGCGAATCCCCATCCCCTTCCTGCGTCGACACGGCCGCCTCGACATGCGGCGCCACCACCGGCAGCCACGGCGTGCCGCTCGTGAATCCCGCATGCGGCGCGTTCGACACCCAGGGCATCGGCGTGCGGCAGCCGTCGCGCCCCTTGAATTCGGGCCAGAAGGCGATGCCGTAGGGATCCTGCAGCAGTTCGTAGGGCACGTCGGCCTCGGTCAGCGCCAGCTCGTCACCCTGGTACAGGCAGGGCGTCCCCTTCAGCGACAGCTGCATCGCCAGCACCAGCTTGGCCAGCGCCGGCGGCGCATCCTCGCCGCCCCAGCGCGTCATCACGCGCACGCTGTCGTGGTTCCCGACCGACCACGAGACCCAGCCGCCGCGCACGCGCGCCTCGAATGCCTCGACCTGGGAGCGGATATGCGCCGCCGAAAAGTCCGGCGTCAGCAGGTTGAAGCTGTAGGCCATGTGCAGCTTGTCGCCGCCCGAGGTGTAGTCGGCCATCACCGCGAGCGAATCGTCGGCACCCACTTCGCCGATCGAAATCGCGCCGTATTCGTCGAGCAGCTTCCTGATCTTCTGCAGGAAGGCGATGTTCTCCGGCTGGGTCTTGTCGTAGCGGTGCGACTGCATGCCGTAGGGATTGACGTCGGTGGCCATCATGTTGTCGGCCCGCGTCGCCGGCGGGTTGCTGCGCAGCTGGCGGTCGTGGAAGTGGAAGTTGCAGGCATCCATGCGCACGCCGTCGACGCCGCGCTCGAGCCAGAAGCGCAGCGCGTCGAGCTGGGCCTGCTGCACGTCCGGGTTGTGGAAGTTCAGGTCCGGCTGGCTGGTCAGGAAGTTGTGCAGGTAGTACTGGCGCCGCCGCGTATCCCACTGCCAGGCCGAGCCGCCGAACACCGACAGCCAGTTGTTGGGCGGATTCCCGTCGGCACGCGGGTCGGCCCAGACGTACCAGTCGGCCTTCGGGTTGTCGCGGCTGGCGCGGCCCTCGACGAACCACGGGTGGGCGTCCGACGTGTGCGACATGACCTGGTCGATCATGATCTTCAGCCCGAGGCGATGGGCTTTGTCGATGAGCTTGTCGAAGTCTTCCAGGGTGCCGAACAGCGGGTCGACGTCGCAGTAGTCCGCAATGTCGTAGCCGAAGTCCTTCATCGGCGACTTGAAGAACGGCGACAGCCAGACGATGTCCACGCCCAGGCCGGCGATGTAGTCGAGTTTGGCGGTGACGCCCGGCAGGTCGCCGACGCCGTCGCCATTCGTGTCGAGGTAGCTGCGCGGGTAGACCTGGTAGATGATGGCTTCGCGCCACCAGGGCGTCGTGGCGTTGGGTGGGGCGCTTGTCATGGCTGTGCCTGTTAAATAGTCAAGCAAAAATTATAATGGATCGTCAACGCAAGCTTGCGCGCACGATGCCCGAGCACGATATGAGGCATTGTCTTACACGAACAGAACGCGACAGAATTTGGTGTTAGATTGTCATTACAACCTAAACCATACATCGCTCAACCACCATGAAAACGTTCCATTGCGACAAGTGCTCCAACCAGATCTTTTTTGAAAACACCCTCTGCTTCCATTGCAACAGCACGCTGGGCTACCAGACCGCGACGCGCAGCATCAACGCCTTCGAGGAAGCCGAGAACGGCCAGTGGCGCAGCCTGCACAGCAGGGACGAGGGCAAGCTCTATAAAAAATGCGCGAATTATGTCGAGCACAATGTTTGCAACTGGATGCTGCCGGCCGACGACGAGCACGCGCTGTGCGAGTCGTGCCAGCTGACGGCCGTGATTCCGGCGCTGTCGTCGGAAAAGAACCTCGTCCTGTGGTCGCGCCTGGAAGCGGCCAAGCGCCGTCTGCTGTTTTCGCTGGCCACCCTGCACCTGACGCCGGCATCGAAGGAAAAGGAACCCGAGACCGGACTGGCTTTCAAGTTCCTGGAAGACGGCGTATCCGACCAATGCGTCATGACGGGCCACGCCAACGGTGTGATCACGTTGAACATCGCCGAAGCCGACCCGGCCGAGCGCGAACGCACGCGCGAACAGATGCACGAGCGCTATCGCACGCTGCTGGGACACTTCCGCCATGAGAGCGGCCATTACTATTTCGACCGGCTGGTGGTCGGCAGCGAATGGATCGACGAATACCGCGCCCTGTTCGGCGACGAGCGCCAGGATTACGGCCAGGCCCTGCAACACCACTACAAGGAAGGCCCGCCCGCCGACTGGCCGTCGCACTTCGTGAGCAGCTACGCCAGTTCGCACCCGTGGGAAGACTGGGCCGAGACCTGGGCCCACTATCTGCACATGCTCGATACGCTGGAAACGGCGAACGCCTGCGGCCTGGCGCTCCATCCGGTCAAGGCCGACGAGCCGGAGATCGAAAGGATCACCCTGCCCACCAAGACGGATGACTTCGACGACATCCAGCACGACTGGTTTGCGCTGACCTACGTGCTCAACAGCCTGAACCGCAGCATCGGCATGCCGGATTCCTATCCGTTCACGCTCAGCACGCCGGTGCTGGAGAAGCTCGGATTCGTGCACAAGGTGGTGCGCGCGCAGATCAAGGCGCCGGTGGCGGTGCCGGGCCTGGTCCAGTCATAAAACAACGGCGCCCCGGCGATGCAGCCGGGGCGCCGTCATCTGTCATGCCTCCTGCTCAACCGGTCTGCGTCTGGCTTTGCGTCTGGGTCTGGCTTTGCGTCTGGCTCCGGGTTTGCGTCTGGCCTTGCGCGGGCGCCGGCGTGTCCTCGGGCAGTTCCGGCGCCACCGGCAGCAGGAAATCGCGGCCGATGCCGTTGCCCAGCTCCGCGATCGAGGCCAGGAAGCGCGTCAGGTAGGGGTGCAGGCCTTCCTGCATGATGTCGCCGATCTGCGTCGATTGCAGCTCGCCGTACAGCTTTTCGGCCAGGCGTTCGGTGTCCCGCGACAGGTCGTTGCGCACTTCCTGCAGGTTGGCGACGACGGCGCACATGCAGGCGATCAGCGAGCGCGGCATCTTCGGCTGCAGGATCAGGAGTTCCGCCACTCGGTTCAGGGTAATGGCGTCGCGGTACACCTTGCGGTAGGTCTCGAACGCGGACACCGAACGCAGCAAGGCGGCCAGGTAGTAGAACTCGACCTGCGCATCGGCCCGGATCGCGTCGGCATCCAGGAACCGGAGCTTGACGTCGAGGATGCGCGCCGTGTTGTCGGCCCGCTCCAGGAAGGTGCCGAGGCGGATGAAGTTGAAGGCCTCGTCCTGGAACATGGTGCCCAGCGTGACCCCGCGCGACATGTGCGAGCGGTACTTCACCCACTCCAGGAACTTGCCCGGATGGGTTTCGAACATGCGGCTCTTGAGGTGCTGCTGCAGCGTCAGCCAGGTGGTGTTGTTGGTTTCCCAGACTTCCGTGGTCAGGCTGCCGCGCACGGCGCGCGCATTTTCGCGCGCGGCGCGCAGGCAGCTGGCGATCGACGACGGATTGTCCGGATCGCGCACCATGAAGTCGAGCACTTCCTTCTGGCTCAGCGTGCCGTATTTGGCATCGAACTGCGGCTGGAGCTCGGACACGCCCAGCATCGTGCGCCAGCCCTGCTGCTCGGCGGCCGCCGATTGCGGCATCAGCGAGTACTGGACGCGCACGTCGAGCATGCGCGCGGTGTTCTCGGCGCGTTCGGTGTAACGGGCCATCCAGTACAAATGATCTGCGGTACGGCTCAACATACTAACTCTCCAATATCCAGGTATCTTTGGTACCGCCGCCCTGCGACGAGTTCACCACCAGCGAGCCTTCCTTGAGGGCCACGCGCGTCAGGCCGCCCGGGACCATGGTCACGTTCTTGCCCGACAGGACGAAGGGACGCAGGTCGATATGGCGCGGGGCGATGCCCGAGTCGACGAAGGTGGGGCACGCCGACAGGGCCAGCGTGGGCTGGGCGATATAGCCTTCCGGCTTGGCCAGCAGGCGCTGGCGGAAGGCCTCGATCTCGGCCCGGGTCGACGCCGGCCCGATCAGCATGCCGTAGCCGCCGGCACCGTGCACCTCCTTGACCACCAGCTCGGACAGGTTATCCAGGGTGTACTGCAGCTCGTCCTTCTTGCGGCACTGGTAGGTCGGCACGTTGTTCAGGATCGGCTTTTCGCCCAGGTAGAACTCGATCATGTCGGGCACGAACGGGTAGATCGATTTGTCGTCGGCGACACCGGTGCCGATCGCGTTGGCCAGGCCGACGCGGCCGGCGCGTACCGCATCGAGCAGGCCCGGCACGCCCAGCGTCGATTCCGGACGGAAGGCGCGCGAATCCAGGTAATCGTCGTCGATGCGGCGATAGATGACGTCGACGCGCTGCGGGCCGCGCGTGGACCGCATGTACACGGTGTTGTCGCGCACGTACAGGTCCTGGCCCTGCACCAGCGTCACGCCCATCTGCTGGGCCAGGAAGGCATGCTCGAAGTAGGCCGAGTTGTACATGCCGGGCGTGAGCACGACCACGGTGGGGTCGTCGACGCCAGGGGGCGCCACGCTGCGCAGGTTGTCGAGCAGCAGGTCGGGATAGTGGTCGACCGGGGCCACACGGTTCCTCGCGAACAGGTCGGGGAACAGGCGCATCATCATCTTGCGGTTTTCCAGCATGTACGAGACGCCGGACGGCACGCGCAGGTTGTCCTCCAGGACGTAGAACTCGCCCTCGCCTGCGCGCACGATGTCGACCCCGGCGATGTGGGCGTAGATGTCGGAAGGAAGCTTGACGCCCTGCATGGCGGGACGGTATTGCGCGTTGTTCAGCACCTGCTCGCGCGGAATCACGCCGGCCTTCAGGATGGCCTGGTCATGGTAGACGTCGTGCAGGAAGCGGTTCAGGGCCGTCACGCGCTGCACCAGGCCGGCCTGCAGCCGCCTCCACTCGGCGGCATTGATCACGCGCGGAATGATATCGAACGGGATCAGGCGCTCCTTGCCCGCGTTGTCGCCGTACACGGCGAACGTGATCCCGACACGCTGGAAATTCAGCTCGGCTTCCGCTCTTTTTTGTTCGATCACCTGCGGCGCCTGTTGCGCCAGCCACTCGGCGAACGCAGTGTAGTGAGGCCGCACGGTCGCCGTCGTGGAATACATCTCATCGTAAAAATTCGGCATCGTCTCCTCCTATGCCGGCATAGTAACAAGAAACATCCTGAAACTATGATACGAATGGCAATTCAATCGGATCGTGGATAAACATGATTAAATAGCCAGTATTACGAGCGTTCAACGTCGATCGCCCCCACCACGAAAGGCAGCCCTGCATGGCAATCCGTATCGCGCTCCACCACAAGACCAGTTACCGTTACGACCGGCCGGTCACGCTGTCGCCGCATGAGGTGCGCCTGCGCCCGGCCCCGCATGCGCGCACGCCGATCCTGTCGTACTCGCTGAAGGTCGAGCCGGACACGCATTTCATCAATTGGCACCAGGACCCTTACGGCAATTACATCGGCCGTTTCGTCTTCCCGGAGAAAGCGGACAAGCTGGCGTTCACGGTCGACCTGGTGGCGGACATGACCGTCATCAATCCGTTCGATTTCTTCATCGAGAGCCATGCCGAGACGTTTCCATTCACGTACCCGGAACAGCTGAAGACCGAACTGGGCGCCTATCTGCACAAGGAACCGGCGGGGCCGCTCCTGAACGAATTCGTGGCCGCGGTACGCCGCGAGTTGCTGGCCGAGCCGATGTCGACGATCGACTTCCTGGTGGCGATCAACCAGCGCCTGCAAGGCCGCATCGGCTACCTGCTGCGGATGGAGCCCGGCGTCCAGACGCCGGAAGACACCCTGCAGCTGTGCTCCGGCTCCTGCCGCGACAGCGGCTGGCTGCTGGTGCACATCCTGCGCGAACTGGGGCTGGCGGCGCGTTTCGTGTCCGGCTACCTGATCCAGCTGCGCGCCGACCAGGAGGCGCTCGACGGCCCCAGCGGCACGCTTGAAGACTTCACCGACCTGCACGCATGGACCGAGGTTTATATCCCCGGCGCCGGCTGGATCGGCCTCGACCCGACCTCGGGCATGCTCGCGGGCGAAGGCCATATCCCGCTGGCCTGCACGGCGATGCCCTCGTCGGCGGCGCCGGTCAGCGGTTCCATGGACAAGGCGGAAGTCAACTTCGTCCACGAAATGACGGTCACGCGCATCCACGAAGACCCGCGCGTGACCAAGCCCTACGCGGAAGCGGACTGGGAAAAGATCGAGCGCCTCGGCCAGCGGGTCGACGCCGAGCTGGCACACCACGACGTGCGCCTGACCCAGGGCGGCGAACCCACCTTCGTCTCGATCGACGACATGGACGGGGCCGAATGGAACACGCTCGCCCATGGCGAGCGCAAGCGCGCACTGGCGGGCCAGCTGACGCAGCGGCTGAAAAACCACTTCGCGCCGGGCGGCCTGCTGCACTACGGCCAGGGCAAATGGTATCCGGGCGAGCCGCTGCCGCGCTGGGCGCTGAATATCTACTGGCGCGTCGACGGCCAGCCGATGTGGTCCGACCCGTCGCTGTTCTCGGACGACGAGGCGGGCGAAGGCTACGGCAACGGCGAGGCCGGCCGCTTCGCCGCGGCGCTGGTGGCGTCGCTCGGCCTGGCCGAGGGCAGCGCCATCCCGGCCTACGAGGATGTCCTGGTGCAGGCGCTGCGCGAACAGGCGCTGCCGGCCAACCTCGATCCCTTGCAGGCCGACCTGGATGCGCCGGAAGAACGGCGCCGGCTGGCGCGCCTGCTCGAACGCGGCCTGGGCGAAGTGGCCGGCTACGTGCTGCCGCTGCGGCCCGGGGAAGCTGCCGCCGACGGCACCCCGGGCGGCGGCTGGGAGTCCTCCGCCTGGCCGGTGCGGCGCGAGCACCTGTACCTGATCGAAGGCGATTCGCCGATGGGCCTGCGGCTGCCGTTGGACACGCTGCCGTGGACGGCGCCGGCAGACCGCGACCCGGCGTTCGACGCCGACCCGTTCGCGCCGCGCGGCCCGCTGCCGGCGCCGGACCGGAACCGGCGGCCGAGCCCGGGCGTGGCCTTCAGGCCGGTCGAGCCAGGCATCCCGCATGCACGCGAGGTCATCCATACCGCCCTGTGCGTCGAGGTGCGCGACGGCCGCCTGCACGTCTTCATGCCGCCACTGCAGCGCATCGAGGATTACCTGGCGCTGCTGGCGGCGGTCGAAAGCAGCGCGGCGCAATGTCGCGTGAAGGTGCGCATCGAAGGCTACGCGCCGCCGCGCGACCCGCGCGTCAAGCTGCTCAGCGTCACCCCCGACCCCGGCGTGATCGAAGTGAACATCCACCCGGCGGCCAGCTGGGACGAGCTGGTGCACAACGTGACCACGCTGTACCAGGAGGCCCGCCTGACCCGCCTGGGCACCGAGAAATTCATGCTCGACGGCCGCCACACCGGCACCGGCGGCGGCAACCACGCCACCCTGGGCGGCGCCAGCGCCGAGGACAGCCCGATGCTGCGCCGGCCGGACCTCCTGAGAAGCCTGATCACCTACTGGCAGGTGCATCCGGCCCTGTCCTACCTGTTCTCGGGCACCTTCATCGGACCGACCAGCCAGGCGCCGCGCGTCGACGAGGCGCGCGACGACAACCTGTACGAGCTGGCGATCGCGTTCCAGCAGATGGACAAGGTGCTGCCGACCCTGTCCGCGGGCGACAAGCCCTGGATGGTGGACCGCCTGCTGCGCAATCTGCTGGTCGACCTGACCGGCAATACGCACCGCTCGGAATTCTCGATCGACAAGCTGTATTCGCCGGACGGTCCGACCGGGCGCCTCGGCCTGGTCGAATTCCGCGCCTTCGAGATGCCGCCGCATGAGCGCATGAGCCTGTTGCAGATGCTGCTGCTGCGCGCCCTGGTGGCGCGCTTCTGGCAGCAGCCCTTCCAGGCCAGGCTGGTGCACTGGGGCACCTCGCTGCACGACCGCTGGATGCTGCCGCATTTCGTCACACAGGATATCCGCGACGTCGCGCGCGACCTGCGCGCGGCCGGCTACGCCTTCGAAGACCATTGGTTCGATCCCTTCATCGAATTCCGCTTCCCACGCTTCGGCAGCGTCGTCTACGAGGGCGTCGAGATGGAACTGCGCCAGGCGATCGAGCCCTGGAACGTGCTCGGCGAGGAAGTCAGTGCCGGCGGTACCGCACGCTATGTCGATTCGTCGGTCGAGCGGATGCAGCTGCGGGTGCGCGGCCTGACCGACGGCCGCCACGTGGTCGCGTGTAACGGCCGCCGGCTGCCGCTGCATCCGACCGGCGTGCCGGGCGAGTACGTGGCCGGCGTGCGCTTCCGTGCCTGGAGCCCGTGGTCGGCCCTGCATCCGAGCATCCGGGTGCAGGCGCCGCTGGTGTTCGACCTGGTCGACACCTGGAGCGGACGCGCGATCGGCGGCTGCACCTACCATGTGGCGCACCCCGGCGGGCGCAACGAGACGGGTGCGCCCGTGAATGCCAACGCCGCCGAGGCACGCCGGGTCGCGCGCTTCTGGCCGCACGGCCACACGCCGGGCCCCATGACGGTACGGGAAGAGGCGCTCAATCCGGGCTTCCCGATGACGCTGGATCTGCGCTGGCAACCGGACTGACCGGTTATCATGTCCGACCTTTACACCCGCCGCGTCCATGCCGAACCGACTACTTGACCACTATCTGGGCGCACCGGATGGCTTTGATGAAATGCTCGACGCGGCCGGGGTGCCGCGCGGGCACTGGCGCGCCCTGCTCGCCAGCCTGGAAAACGAAGCTCCCGACCTGATGCGCCAGCGCTGCGAAGCGGTGCAGCGCCAGGTGCGCGAAAACGGCATCACCTACAACGTCCAGGGCGACGCCGGCGGCCGGCAACGGCCGTGGGACCTGAACCCGCTGCCGCTGATCCTGCCGCACGACGAATGGAGCGCCATCGAAGCGGCCGTGATCCAGCGCGCCACCCTGCTCAACAAGATCCTGTGCGACGTCTACGGCAACGAGGACCTGCTGCGCGAAGGCCTGCTGCCGCCGGCGCTGGTGCACGGCAACGGCGGGTTCCTGCGCCCCTGCCACGGCATGCGGCACCAGGACGACGTCGCCCTGCACTTCTATGCGGTCGACCTGGCGCGCGCGCCCGACGGCCGCTGGTGGGTGATCGCCGACCGCACCCAGGCGCCTTCGGGCGCCGGCTACGCGCTGGAAAACCGCGCCATCATGACGCCCATCTTCCCGGACCTGCTGCGCCACCTGAAGGTGCGCTCGCCGGCCACCTTCTTCCGCAGCATGCACGAAAGCCTGGTGCACTGGGGCCGCCGGTGCGCCGCCGAGGGCGACGCGCCGGCGCCGCTGCGCGAAGGCGAAATGCCGCTGATCGTGCTGCTGACCCCGGGCCCGGCCGCCGAAACCTATTATGAACAGGCCTACCTGGCGCGCTACCTGGGTTTGCCGCTGGTCGAAGGCGACGACCTCACCGTGCGCGACGGCGTGGTCTACCTCAAGACCCTGGACGGCCTGCACCGGGTCCACGTGATCATGCGCCGCGTCGACGACGCGGCCTGCGATCCGCTGGAACTCCAGAACACGCTCCAGGACGCCCTGCTGGGCGTGCCCGGGCTGAC
>JAKOOD010000103.1 GCA_022701635.1 Burkholderiaceae bacterium
GCAAGCACGACAGCGGCAACCTGCTGCTCACGCAGGCCGAGCGCGAAGTGCTGGAGCAGGAGCTGGAACTGACCCGGCTGCGCGACACCCTCAATGCGCTGCACGGACGCCGCATCGCCTACCACGAGGTCAAGCGCGCCACGCCCTTCGGCTTTCCGCTGATGGTCGAGCGCTTCCGCGAAAAGGTGTCGACCGAGAAGCTGTCGGACCGGGTGGCGCGCATGGTGCGCGAACTGGAAAAGGCGGCCGCGGCATGAGCCGGGGTGAGCACAGCGGTCCGCGCGATGCCTCGGTGCTGGCGCTGGCCGGCGAACGGGTATTGCTGTTGCCGCAGAAAGCCGTGTACTGGCCGCGCCTGGAGATGCTGGTCATTGCCGACATCCACTTCGGCAAGGCGGCGGCTTTCCGCTCGTTCGGCATCCCGGTACCGCACGGCACCACCAACGAAAACCTGGATGGGCTCGACACCCTGATCGACGCCACCGGCGCCTCCCATGTCCTGTTCTTGGGCGACTTCCTGCACGCACGCGCTTCGCATGCCGCCGCCACCCAGGCGGCGATGCTGGCCTGGCGCCGCCGCCGCTGCGACCTGGTGCTGACGCTGGTGCGCGGCAACCACGACAAGCATGCGGGCGACCCGGCCGAGGCGCTCGGCATCGACCTGGTCGACGAACCTTATACGGTCGGGCCGTTTTCCTTCTGCCACCATCCGGACATCGACGCGCCGGGTTACGTGCTGGCCGGCCACGTCCATCCGGCCTATGTGCTGGCGACCCGTTCGGATGCCTTGCGGCTGCCGTGTTTCGTGGTGGGGCCGGCGCGCATGATCCTGCCTTCTTTCGGTTCGTTTACCGGGGGCTACACCGTGAAGGCGGCGCCGAACGAGCGCATTTTCGTGACGTCCGGCGAGGCCGTGCATAGCGTACGTTAGCGCACCGAGGTTTACCGATGGGCAGCGTACGCTAGGTACATCGAAAATTCACGCGCGAGCCCGGAGGACACCATGGCGAATACATCCAAAAAACTGGCCGCGGCCGTGGTCACGGCACTGCCGCTGCTGTCGATCACCGTTGCGGGGCCGGTCCAGGCCCAGGACCGCCATCCGCGCGCTGCCGCCATCGCACCGCGCATCGAAGGTTTCAACGTCGACGAAGTGCGCCGCCTGGAACCGGGCACCGAACTGAATTTCGACCTGTACGGCTCGCCGGGCGGTAATGCCACCGTGCGCATCGACGGCGCCACGCGCAACCTGCACCTGACCGAGACCCGTCCCGGCACCTACCAGGGCACCTACACCATCGGCACGCACGACCGCCTGCGCCCGGACAGCCAGGTGACGGCCAACCTGCGCGCTGGCGGCCAGGTCATCACGCGCCTGCTGGGTGAACCGCTGGTGCGCGGCCCGGTAGGCCGCGACGATGGCGGACGCCTGGCCGCGGTCCCGCACGTCGAGAGTTTCGATGTGCGCGGAAGCAACGATCTCGGTCCGGGCAACGACCTGCAATTCACCGTGTTCGGTACGCCGGGCGCCAAGGTCGACGTGCAGATCGCCGGCACCTCGGGCGTGTTCGCGCTGCCGGAAGTACGCCCGGGCCAGTACAGCGGCGTGTACCGCATCCGCCGCAACGACAACATCGCGCCGGACGCGCCGGTCACCGCCACCATCCGCGCCAATGGCC
Source organism: Burkholderiaceae bacterium (assembly GCA_022701635.1). Taxonomy (GTDB): domain Bacteria; phylum Pseudomonadota; class Gammaproteobacteria; order Burkholderiales; family Burkholderiaceae_D; genus Telluria; species Telluria phyllosphaerae. The sequence goes on from JAKOOD010000103.1 coordinate 1,680, forward strand.
GCTATACCACCGCGATGCTCGGCCGTCCGCTGCTGGCCGGCGGTCCGCCGCCGCGCGCGGCTGGTGCCGACCTGCGTCCCGGCCCGCCGCCGGCCCCGCGCGATGCGCGACCGGCGCCGCGTGACGACCGCGTCGCACGCTACTGCACGAATTGCGCGAAGATCGAAGCGATCAACGTGGTCCAGGAAAATGGCCAGGCCTCGGCGCTGGGCGCCCTGGGCGGCGCCGCGGTGGGCGGCTTGCTGGGCAACCAGGTCGGTAGCGGTAGCGGCCGTACAGTAGCGACTGCTGCCGGTGCGGTAGCAGGCGCCCTGGCCGGGCGCAGCATCGAACGCAATGTGCGCAGCGGCGACCGTTACGAGGTCGTGGTGCGCTACGAGAATGGCACGACGCAGAACATTTCCTACGACAACGACCCGGGCTTCCGCGTCGGCGACCAGGTAAAGGTCAATGGCAACGTGCTGGTGCGTGACTGACAGGCGAGGCGGCTCGGATTCTGACAGCTCGGGCTGCCAGAATCCTGGTGAGCCCGGTTAGGAATTACAGAAGAAAACGCTTCAGTGTACGGGTAGCGGCGCAGGGTTGATTGGCTGGGCCGGCTGTCGGACAATTCGATGCAGTATGGGCATTATTAGTAGAGCCAGCGCTGCGGAAAGCCGGCACTGGCCCTTACCCGTGCAATGGCGAGGCTGAGGGGTGCCATGAAAAAAAGCCGGCTCTTGTAGGAGCCGGCTTTTCTGCATTAATCTGCCGCGGTGGCGCAAACGGTTCGGAGCGAGTTCCGGCGTAGAGGAGCCCTCCGCAAGCACGACCGGCTGGAGTGCGCGCCGTGGCCATTGCAGCCGGTCGTGCCGGTCGCGCCGGTGGCAGGCTTCAGACCGTGGCCAGCACCTGGCCGTCGCCGGAATCGGCATCGGCCTTGTGCTTGGCGTTCTGCTTGGCGCGCGAACGGGAAGGCGGCAGGCGGCGCAGTGTCTTGAGCGCTTCCGGATCCTTGATCCCGATGGTGCGCTGGTCGACGGTGATCAGGCCGATCTCGTTGAAGGCGGACAGCGTGCGACTGACCGTTTCCAGCGTCAGGCCGAGATAGCTGCCGATTTCATGCCGCGTCATGCGCAGGTTGAACAGCTTGCTCGAGTAGCCCATCGCCGCGAAGCGGTCGGCCAGCGAGATCAGGAAGCGGGCCACCCGCGCCTCGGCCGACAGGGCGCCGAGCATGCCGATCATCGCCTGTTCACGCACCAGCTCGCGACTCATTACTCCGTACATCAGGTTCTCGAGCTCGGCGTGCACGCGGCCCAGGGCAGTGAGCTTCTTGAACGGCACCAGGATCAGGTCGCAGTCGGACAGCGCGACGGCTTCCGAAGCGTAGTGGCGGGTGTGGATGCCGTCGACGCCGAGCATATCGCCCTTCATCGGGAAGCTGAGCACCTGCTCGTTGCCGAATTCGTCGATCAGCACCGTTTTCAGGAAGCCGGAATTGACGATGTAGAGGGTGTCGAAGGCCTGGCCGATCGTGTGCACGCGCTGGCCCGTCTTGAACTGCACGTGCTGGAACAGGAGTTCTTCGGTGTTCATCGACACCGCGGCCGGGATGTGCAGCAGATCGCACACTTCCTTCAGGTTGGACCACAGGCGCCCCTGGCGCTGGCGACCGGCTTCCATCTGGGACGAGTGCAGGGTCGATTGGGCGGCGTTGCGTTGTTCTGACATTGGCTGGGACTGCATACTCATCTCCAGGTAAAGGAAATCAAGGTTTCAGGCGGTTCCCGGCCGGGTCAGCTGACGGGGGCGATGTGCACCACGTCGACTGGTCAAGGCGTCAAACACAACGCCTTAGACCTGGATATGGACCGCAAGCAAGTCGAAACGCTGAAATCAGTATGCCAACACGAGTTCGGCATTCATATCAGTAACGGCTGAATGTGTAGGTAGGA
>JAKOOD010000179.1 GCA_022701635.1 Burkholderiaceae bacterium
GGAAGAGCGCGAGATGCTGCCGCTGTGCACCGCCGAAGGCGTCGGCGTGATCCCGTGGAGCCCGCTGGCGCGCGGCCGCCTGACGCGCGACTGGGACGAGGCCAGCAAGCGCTCGGATACCGACGAGGTCATGCGCAAGCTGTACGCCACCACCGAAGACGCCGACCGCCGCGTCGCCGACGCAGTGAAAACGGTGGCCGAGGCGCGCGGCATTCCCCGTGCCCAGGTGGCGATGGCCTGGGTCGCGCAGAAGGCCGGCGTGACGGCGCCGATCATCGGCGCTTCCAAGCTGTCGCACCTGGAAGACGCGGTGGCTTCGCTGCAGGTGCGGCTGACGGCGGACGAGATCGCGCGGCTGGAGGCGCCGTACGTGCCGCACGCCGTGGCCGGTTTCGCGTAAACCGCCGCGTGCCCTGTCGAGCGGGGCCCCCTGTTACGGTTTGGAACAAATTCGAAGCGTACGCCGGCCCGGCTGGCGTTACGCTTCGCATCATGAACTTCAGCTTCCTTTCACCCGACGGCGGGCCTTGCATCGTCAAGCTGTGGGCCAGCGGCCGCTACGGATTCTCGTTGCCGAAGAAGGTCGAGATCACCACGGCTGCCGGCGCCACCCACGTGTTCCTGCATACGAACAGGGATGGCGATGTCGGGATCGGCAAACGCGCGCTGGTCAACCTGGCGATCGCCCAGTTCCTGCGCGGCGACCATCATCAAGGCGCCGAGGCGGTCGAGATCGACCCCAGTCTGGCGCCCTACGATGGCCCGCTGGCCTCGGTCAAGCCGGACGCGCCGCGGGCACCTTTGCGAGTGCGTCCCGGCAAGTCGCATGCGCGGGCCCGGGCGACGCCGGTGGCGGGCTGAGACGACGCCCGGTGCATCAGCGCTCGATTAGTATGCCGTCTGTGTATAAGGACGCGCACGCTTGTCCTTGCCCCAGGCCGTGTTCGGCTGCGCCTGCATCGTAAACACCAGTTCGCCGCCGGCCATGATGTCTTCGTGGCGCAGGAAGGTGCGCGCCAGCGGCTGGCCGTTCAGCGTGACGCTGCCGACATACGGGTTGGCATCGGCCAGGTTGACGGCGCGCACCGTGAAGCGCTTGCCGTTCGGCAGGTTCAGCGTCGCGCGTTCGACGAAAGGCCGGCCGATCGCGTACTCGTTGGTGCCCGGCGCCACCGGGTAGAAGCCCATCGAGGTGAACACGAGCCAGGCCGAGGTCTGGCCCAGGTCGTCGTTGCCGGCCAGGCCGTTGGGCGCGTCGGTGTACTGGCTGGCGACGATCTGCTGCAGGCGCGCCTGCGTCTTGTAGGGGGCGCCGGCGTAGTTGTACAGGTAGGCCACGTGGTGCGAAGGTTCGTTGCCGTGGGCGTAGTGGCCGATCAGGCCGGAGATGTCTTCCATGTGCGCGTACACGGTCGGATCGACTTTCGCATCGAACACCTGGTCGATCTTCGATATCAGGCCGGCGTCGCCGCCCAGCATCTTGACCAGGCCGGCGTTATCGTGCGGCATGTACCAGGAATATTGCCAGGCGCTGCCTTCGGTATAGTCGCTGCCGAAGTTCGACTGTACCGGGTTGAACGGGGTGCGGAAGTCGCCGTTCGACTTCCTGGCGCGCACGAAGCCGGTCTTCGGGTCGAACACGTTGCGCCAGTTCTGGGCGCGCTTGAAGTAGCGCGCCGCCACTTCCTTGTTGCCCATCTTTTCCGCCATGCGCGCGATGCTCCAGTCGTCGAAGGCGTATTCGACCGTCTTCGAGGCCGCTTCCGGCTCGAGGTCGATCGGCACGTAGCCAAGCTTCATGTAGTGCTGCAGGCCGCCGTAGGGGCCGTATTCGGCGCTGGCGGTCATCGCCTGCAGCGCCTGGTTCGGATCGAAGCCCTTGATGCCTTTCATGTAGGCGTCGGCGATCACCGGCACCGCGTGGTAGCCGATCATGCACCAGGTTTCCAGGCCGGCGAACTGCCATACCGGCAGGATGCCGTACGGGCTGGCCTGCTGCGAGGCGATCAGCGAGCGCACGAAGTCGGCGTTGCGCTGCTCGGGCTGGATGATGGTCAGCAGCGGATGCAGGGCGCGGTAGGTGTCCCACAGCGAGAAGGTCGAGTGGAAGCGGAAGCCGTCGGCCTGGTGCACGGCGTTGTCCGGGCCGCGGTACTTGCCGTCGCGGTCCATGAACAGGGTCGGCGCCAGCAGGCTGTGATACAGGCTGGTATATACCATGCGCTTCATCGGCTGCGGCGCCTCGATGTCGACCGCGCCCAGCGCCTGTTCCCAGGCCTGGCTGGCGCGCTGGCGCTCGGCGTCGAAGTCCCAGCCCGGCATCTCCTCGAGGTTGGCCAGGGCGCCGTCTTCGCTGACGCCGGACACCGCCACCTTCACCAGCAGCGGCGCATCCTGCAACTGGCCGAAATCGAAGGTCGCCTCCAGCGCCTTGCCTTCGACCAGCACTTTCTCGGCCGGGGTCTTGCCGGGCGCCGCGAAGCCGCGGTACTCGACACCTTCCTCGCGGTTCAGCAGCTGGTGCGCCTGCAGGGGGCGTGAGAACTTGATGGCGAAGTAGAGCTGGCGTCCCGGTGCCCAGCCGCGCGTCTCGCGCATGCCGGTGATGGTGTCGCTGCCACGCAGGCGCAGGCGCGACCACAGGTTCTTGCCGGCGTAGTCATAGATCGAGGCGCGCAGGTCGAGGATCACCTTGGCCGTGCTCCCCGGCTTGAAGCGGTAGCGGTGCAGGCCGACGCGCTCGCTGGCGGTCAACTCGACGTCGACGTCGTTGTCGAGCAGCTTGACGCTGTAGTAGCCCGGCTCGGCATGCTCGTCCTTGTGCGAGAAGC
>JAKOOD010000223.1 GCA_022701635.1 Burkholderiaceae bacterium
GACCCGATCGAGCGCCGCGCTTTGCGCCACCGCACGCAGCAAGCCGGCGCCGGCAGCTTGCCGCGCCATCGGCTTGTGCCCGCCGGACGCGTAAGCGTCGGGGACGTAGTGCAGGGCAAAGCGGTCCATCATGTGGTCTCCAGCGCCGTATCTGAACTTGAGCGCATCATAGCCGCACTATCAGGCTTATGGCGCGAGACACGCATCCATCATGTGCATTCGTCCTGCGCATTCATCCAGATCAGACTTGCGACCGCGCTCGCAGACCACGTCGCATGGCCATTCGAGACTGGGTCGGCATCGGTGTTCGCATCCGATCGGCAGCGCCCGGAAGCGCACATGGACGCTTTCCCACTAGAAGACGCATCGCCTTCCCTATCAATCACTTAGCAAGCAGCACGCACTCTGAAAGAATCCCATAATTGCCACCCTTTTCTGAAGCGCTGCCACGCAGCCGTCCTGGTCTGCATCGCATTCGCCCTGCTTGTCCAGACCCAGACCGGCCTCGCCGAAAGATGCCGCGCACGTCGCGCAGAACGCGGCCGCGTCCGATAAGGGTCCAGTCGCCACGATGACCCCGGCCGACGGCAGGTTGACGTGACTGTGCGTTAAATAAGCACCACGCAAATAGCCTGTTGTTGAACTAGCTGAGGCTGACTAAGTCTAATCGGTTAGTCTCGACGGATTCTCGACATGTTACTAGCCCATCGTATTCAACTTGTTCCGAATGCAGTGCAGCGCGACTATTTCGCGCGCGCCGCCGGTACCGCGCGCCGGGTCTGGAACTGGGCACTGGCCGAATGGCTGCGGCAAGCAAACGCGGGAAAGCGGCCCAATGCGATGACGCTGAAAAAGCGATTTAATGCGATCAAATACAGCGATCCGGCCTGGCTCGACGAGAATGGCCAGCCGTGGCTGCGTACTGTTCACCGTGATGCACACGCCCAGCCCTTCGCCAACCTTGCCAGGGCCTGGGCGCGCTGCGCCGAGCAGCGCCATCAAGGTCGTCCTGTGCACCCGCCCCGCTTCAAGAAGAAAGGCCGCTCCCACGACAGTTTTTACCTGGCCAACGATAGATTTCGACTGGAGGGGATGACGGCAATATTGCCCAAAATTGGCCAGGTAGCGGTGCGTGAGAAGCTCCGCTGGCCCGGCAAGATCATGGGCGCAAGCGTCAGCCGCGAGGCTGATCGCTGGTTCCTGTCCGTACAGGTCGATGTCCCCGACCATGTGGCCAAGCTGCGGCGCTCCAGAGATGATGTAGTAGGTGTCGATCTGGGCGTGAGCGCTGCCGCCACCTTGTCCACTGGCGAGAAGGCGGCCGCCCCACGGCCCTTGAAGGCCTGGTTACGGCGCCTGCGCATCCGTTCGCGGCGCCAGTCGCGCAAGCTGGAGGTAGCCAAGAAAGAGGCCGGCATCGAAGGCCGGATACCCAAGGGTACACGGCTTGCCGCGTCGAAGAACCGGACCTGTGGCGCCCGCAGGCTGGCACGCCTGCATGCGCGCATTGCCTGCGTGCGCAAGGATTTCATTCACAAGCTGACTACCCGGCTATGCCGTGATAACCAAACGGTCGTTGTCGAGGACCTGAACGTCAGGGGCATGATGGCCAATGCACGTCTAGCACGTGTAATTGCCGATATTGGCTTTTATGAGATACGGCGCCAGCTCCAGTACAAAGCGCAACGCTATAGCACCACCGTGGTGATTGCGGATCGGTGGTATCCGTCAAGTAAGCTGTGCTCGGAATGCGGTGTGCGTAACGCCGGACTCAGTCTGGGCGAGCGAACATGGACCTGCTCCACATGTGGTGTGCGTCATGACCGCGATGTGAACGCGGCCATCAATTTACAGCGGCTCGCAACCGGCGCCCTTGCGGCGCAGTCTGCGCTACCCGTGGCGAGTCCGGCGGTAACGCCGGGCACTATCGTCGACGCTGTGTCGGCGGGAGGCGGGAAAGTCACGCCTGTCAGGCACGAGCACGGTCGACAAGACAGCTCGGGGCAGGAAGAGAGCGGTGTACACTTGTGCACACCTTCTTGATAGCAGCGACGAGGTCCCCGACTACCACTTCGGCCCCGACAAGGCCGCCTTCTGGCTGATGAACGGCGCGGCCAAGGGTGAATTCAAGCGCGTGGTCATTTTCCAGCACGCCGTCAGCACCGCCGCCTTCCAGCTGCAGCACCACATCCAGGATCCGCGCAAAATATCGGAAAGCTTCGCGGAGAGCCTCGACAGCGTCACCCTCGCCGGCCTCGAAGGCGTACTGCGCGCGTACGAGAACATGCTGCCCACCCATCCCGCGATCCGCTCTGCGGCGCTGGAGGCGGCGCTGGCGGCGCGCGACAAGGGCACGCTGGCGCAGTTCGTCGCCGCCCTGCCGCCGATGCCGCGCCGCTGATCGGCCCCGACCATGATGCGAATCTTACTGGCGCTGCTGTCGGGCTGCATGCTGTACGCCGCGGCCGCGGCACAAACCCCGGCCCCGGCCCCGCCCACGCCCACGCCAACGCCTACGTTGACGGCGACGCCCGAGGCGCACCTGATCGACGAGATCGGCAGCCACGCCGAACTGATGCCCAACCTCGAGCGGCTGTGCGACGACATCGGCGCGCGCCTCACCAGCTCGCCGCAACTGCAGACGGCGCAGCAATGGGCGATGGCGCGGCTGCGCGCCTACGGCGCCGTCGGCGTCCATCTGGAAGCCTACGACATGGGCCGGCCCTGGCGGCGCGGACCGGCGCGAGCGCGCCTGCTGAATGCCAACGGGATGGCGCTCGAGGTCGTGCAGAAAGGCTGGACCGAAGGCACGGCGAGGCCGGTACGCGCCGAGGTCGCGCTGCTCGACGTGAAGACGCTGGACGCGTTCAAGGCGGCGGCACCCGCGCTGAAAGGCAAGATCGTGCTGGTCGAGTCCGCACCACGGGCCACGCCCGAACAGCGCAAGGATCCGGCCTGGTTCGCCGATGCCAGCCGCGCCGTGCGCGACGCGCAGCTGGCCGGCGTGCTGCTGGTCTCGTCCAAGGACCACGGCCTGCGCGACATGTGGGGCGGCCCGCGC
>JAKOOD010000254.1 GCA_022701635.1 Burkholderiaceae bacterium
GACGTCGAGGTCTGCGTCAAGCACCAGGTGCCGATCATCATCTCCTCGCTGCGCGCGCCGCCGCCGGAGATGCTGGACGCGGTGCACAGCTACGGCGGCATCGTGCTGCACGACGTGATCTCGATCCGCCACGCCGAAAAGGCGCTGGAGGCGGGCGTCGACGGCCTGATCCTGGTGGCGGCCGGCGCCGGCGGCCACGCCGGTGCGTTATCCCCGTTCGCGCTGGTCGGTGAGGTCCGCAAATTCTTCGATGGCCCGATCGCATTGTCCGGCGCCATCGCCACCGGCGACGCCATCCTCGCGGCCCAGGCCATGGGGGCCGACTTCGCCTACATCGGCTCGCGCTGGCTGGCGACCCGGGAATCGAACGTCAGCGAGGCGTACCGCGATGCGATCGTCGACTCCAGCGCGGCCGACGTGGTGTACACCAACCTGTTCACCGGCGTGCACGGCAACTACCTCAAGAAATCGATCGTGGCGGCCGGGCTGGATCCGGACAACCTGCCGGTGTCGGACAAGAGCAAGATGAGCTTTGGTTCGGCCAGTGCCAAGGCCTGGCGCGATATCTGGGGCGCGGGGCAGGGCGTGGGGTTGATGGAGGATGTGCCGACGGTGGAAGAGATGGTGGCGCGCTTGAAGCAGCAGTATGACGCGGCGCGTGGACGGTTGGGACTGCGTACCTGATTACGTAGCTTAAGAATGACCGTCATTCCCGCTTTCGCGGGAATGACGCTGATGAGGCAGGGATGACGCTTATTCAGTGGCTTCGGATCCTGCCGCCTCCACCTTCTTGTCGGTATCCTTGATCACCCACAAGCCCGGCAAATTCCGCCAGTACCCATGCGCATCCATCCCGAACCCGACCACGAAGCGGTTCGGAATGCTCAGGCCGACGATATCGGCCTGCACCGGCTTGGTCTTGCCGAGGTCCTTGTCGGCGAACACGGCCAGGATCACCTCGGCCGCGCCCATGTCGAGCAGGCGCTGTTTCACGTGGGCCAGGGTCTCGCCCTCGTCGAGGATGTCGTCGACCACGATGATGATGCGCCCGGCCACGTTCTGGCGCGGAATCACTTTCCAGACGACTTCGCCGCCCTTGTCCAGGTCGCCGTAGCGGGTCACGTGGATATAGTCGAATTCGAGCGGGAAGCTCAGCTGGGGCAGCAGGTTGCCGGTGAATACCACCGCGCCGCCCATCACGCCGAGCACCAGCGGGAAGGCGCCGGTCTCGTCGTTGTCGAAACGCTGGTTCAGCACGGCGGCCACGTTGCCGACGGCGGCCGCCACCTTGTCGGCGCTGACGATTTCCTCGGCATTGGCCATCAGTTCGCGCGCACGGGTGTAATGAAAGTCTTGCATGGTCTGTCTGTCTAAAAAGAGTCGAATGAATTATCCGCCAGAATGATGGGAACCGTGTTCCGCCTGGAGGCGCGTATGATACGGGGCTTGGAATAACATTTGAATATCGCCTTTTTTTGACCATGCCAGCTCCTGACACCACCGGCGTGCGCGCCGCCCGCCTTGCCCAGCTGCGCGCCGCGATGGCGCGCCACCAGGTCGATGCCTTCATCGTGCCGTCCGCCGACCCGCACCTGTCCGAATACCTGCCCGGCCGCTGGCAGGGCCGCGAATGGTTGTCCGGCTTCACCGGCTCGGTCGGCACCTTCATCGCGACCGGCGGCGCAGTTGGCAACTTCGCCGGTGTCTGGACCGATGGCCGCTACTACACCCAGGCCGAGAACGAACTGGCCGGCACCGAGATCCAGCTGATGAAGATCCCGTCCGGCGCCAGCCTGCTGCACATCGACTGGCTGGCCGAGAACCTCGAGGCCGGCCAGACGGTCGCGGTCGACGCCCGCGTGCTGGGCCTGGCCGTGGCGCGCCTGCTGGGTGACGCCTTGGCGGCGCGCGGGATCAAGCTGCGCACCGACCTCGACCTGCTGGACGACATCTGGACCGACCGTCCCGGCCTGCCGCCCGAGCCGGTGTTCGAGCACGTGGCGCCGTACGCGGTGCAGGCGCGCGCCGACAAGCTGCACGCCACCCGCAACGCGATGGCGAAGCTGGGTGCCCAGGTCCATTTCATGTCGACCCTGGACGACATCGCCTACCTGTTCAACCTGCGCGGCGCCGACGTCAGCTACAACCCGGTGTTCCTGGCGCACGCGCTGATCGAGTCCGGCCGCGCCACGCTGTTCGTGGCCGACGGCAAGGTGCCGCCCGCATTGCGCGAACGCCTCGGGCGCGACGGCGTGCAGGTCGCGCCGTATGCCGATGCCGCCGCCGCGCTGGCGGCGATCCGGGAAGACGCGACCCTGCTGGTCGATCCGCGCCGCATCACCGCCGGCATGCGCGCCGCCGTGCCGCAGGGCGTGCGCGTGGTGGAAGCGATCAATCCGACCACCTTCGCCAAGTCGCGCAAGCTGCCGCAGGAAGCCGACCACGTGCGCGCGACCATGGAACAGGATGGCGCCGCCCTGTGCGAATTCTTCGCCTGGCTCGAGCAAGCCCTGGAAGAAGGCACGGCGCTGGCCGCGCCGTTGACTGAACTCACGATCGACGAACAGATCACGGCCGCGCGCGCGCGCCGTCCCGGCTTCGTCAGCCCCAGCTTCGGCACCATCGCCGGCTTCAATGCCAACGGCGCGATCATGCATTACCGCGCCACGCCGGCGTCGCACGCCGCTATCCAAGGTGACGGCCTGCTCTTGATCGATTCCGGCGGCCAGTACCTGGGCGGCACCACCGACATCACGCGCGTGGTCCCGGTCGGCACCGTCTCGGCGGCGCAGAAACGCGACTTCACGCTGGTGCTGAAAGGGATGATCAACCTGTCGATCGCGCGCTTCCCGCGCGGTACCAAAGGACCGATGCTGGATGCGCTGGCGCGCGCGCCGATCTGGGCCGCCGGTATCGACTACGGCCACGGCACCGGCCACGGCGTCGGCTACTTCCTCAACGTGCACGAAGGCCCGCAAGTGATCTCGCCGACCGCGCTGCCGGAACCGCATACGGCGATCGAGCCGGGCATGATCACCTCCAACGAACCGGGCATCTACCGCCCCGGCCACTGGGGCATCCGCATCGAGAATCTGGTGTTGGCGCAGCCGGTGGAGAACGGCGAGTTCGGCGAATTCCTCGGCTTCGAGACGCTGACCCTGTGCCCGATCGACACCCGCTGCATCGACATCACGCTGATGCGCGGCGACGAAGTCGCCTGGCTGAACGATTACCACCGCTCGGTCCGGGCGCGCCTGCTGCCACGCGTGAGCGGCGCCGCGCGCGACTGGCTCGAATTGCGTACCGAGGAGATCTGATCATGGCCAGTTCCCGTTCCACCCGCGCCAGCGCCGCCGTCGACCGCCTCAAGCGCCGCAGCGGCGTCACCTCGTATTCGATGGCGCGCACCGGCGACGGCCTGTTCTTCCTGTCCGAAAAGCCGGGCGCGCCGCCGCTGTGCGCGCCGCTCGAGATGGACGATTTCGTGGCCTTCGTCAACGGCCTCGGACCGCAGGAAGTCAAACGGGTCAGCAAGAACGATCTCGCGTTCGAGAAGCAGCTGGTCAGGAAAAAGATTGACTAACCAGGCGATCGTGACCGAGTCGGGCCTGACGATGTCGAGCCTGGTCGCGGCCTATTGGTCGCCGGCCGAACTGGTGACCAATGGCCTGATCCTGCTGAACCTGGCCGGGGCCCTGTTGCTCGGCCTGATGGTCGGCTACGAACGTTCCTACCACGGCCGCGCCGCCGGCATGCGCACCTACGGACTGGTGTGCATGGCCTCGGCCGGATTGACCATCATCGCCGGCTACCCGAACTACTGGTACGGCGGGCATGGCGCCGCCACCGCGCTGGTCGACCCCACGCGCGTGATCCAGGGCGTGGTGACCGGTATCGGCTTCCTCGGCGCCGGCGTCATCATGCGCTCCGGTTTTACCATCAGCGGCCTCACGACCGCGGCCTCGATCTGGGCCTCGTCGGTGATCGGCATCATGGTCGGCGTCGGCTTTTACCTGGCCGCGATGGGCCTGGCCTTCTTTTCGGCGATGATCATGATCTACCTGAACCGCGCGGTCGGCATGCTGCCTTCGCGCCGCGCGGTGGCGGTGACGCTGCGCTTCAAGCCCGGCATCCGCCCCGAAGAAGAAGTATTGCGCAAGGCCGCGCTCGAGCGCGGCTACGAGATCGCCGGCGGCTCGCTCACCATCGGCAGCGAAAAGAATGCCCAGGAATGGCGTTTCGTCGCGCTGGCGCTGGCCGGCCAGAACGGGGCGCCGCTGTCGTCGCTGGCCGGCGAGCTGTCGTCGGTCGAAGGCGTGGACGGCTTCTCGCTGTCGCACGCCCGTAATTAACCATATGGGACACCGCATGACCCCACACGAGGTACGCGATTTCTGGTTCGGCGCGCCCGGCAGCGCCATTGACGGACAGCCGCGCCGCGAATGGTTCGTCAAGAACGACGCCTTCGATGCCGTCATCCGCGAACGCTTCGGCGCCGCCATCGACGCCGCCGTCGGCGGCGGCCTGCGCGAGTGGGATGCGGCCGGCCCGGACGGCGTGCTGGCACGCCTGCTGGTGCTCGACCAGTTTACTCGCAACGCCTGGCGCAACACCCCGCGATCCTTTGCCGGCGATGCGCTGGCGCTGGCCGCCGCACAGCAACTGGTGGACAGCGGCGCCGACCGCCAACTGCCGCCGCTGCGGCGCGCCTTCGTCTACCTGCCGTTCGAGCATGCCGAAGACCCGTATATGCAGGAGCGGGCGGTCGAACTGTTCTCGATGC
>JAKOOD010000281.1 GCA_022701635.1 Burkholderiaceae bacterium
ACGAAGCCATGGTCAGGCGCGCCAGCGCGATCATCTCGCGCCAGGCCAGCCATATGACCGCGCTGATCGACGACCTGCTCGACGTCTCGCGCGTCACCCGCGGCAAGGTCGAACTCGAGCTGGCCGAGCTCGACATGGGAAACGTGGTCGCCGACGCCGTCGAACAGGTACGTCCCCTGGTCGAGCGCCACGGCCACACGCTGGACCTGCGGCTGGCGCCGGGCCAGGCGATCGTCAGCGGCGACCGCAAGCGCCTGGTGCAGGTGGTGGCCAACCTGCTCAGCAACGCCGCCAAGTACACGCCGGACGGCGGCCGCATCGATGTCGCGCTCGATACCGGGCCAGCTATTGGGCCCGATACGGTGGCGATCACGGTCCGCGACAACGGCATCGGCATGACGCCGGAACTGATCGGCCATGCCTTCGAGCTGTTTTCGCAGGGTGCGCAGGGACTCGACCGCAGCCAGGGCGGGCTCGGCATCGGCCTTGCGCTGGTGAAGAGCCTGGTGCAGCTGCACGGCGGCGGTGTCAGCGCCGAAAGCGGCGGTACCGGCATGGGCAGCACCTTCCGCATGACACTGCCGCTCGCGGCGTGCTCGACGCCGCGCCGTGAGGATCAGCTTGGCGGACCGGGCGGGCGGCAGGCGCCGGCGCTGCGCGTCGGCATCGTCGACGATAACCAGGACGCGGCGGTGACGCTGGCCCTGTTCCTCGAGGCCAACGGTCATACGGTCACGGTCGCCCACTCGGCCGGCGCCGCCCTCGCCGACTTTCCGGCGTTTGCGCCCGATGTCTGCCTGCTCGACATCGGCCTGCCCGACATGAGCGGTTTCGAGCTCGCGCGTACCCTGCACGGCGGCGGCGCTGCGCGTCCGGTGCTGATCGCCGTCACCGGCTATGCCCAGGACAAGGACCGCGACGCCGCGCTGGCGGCCGGGTTCGACGCTTTGCTGGCGAAGCCGGTCAGCCTCGATACGCTGGATGCGGTGCTGGCGCGCGCCGGGCAGCGTCGCAGCCCGGCGGCGCCACTCACGCCGCCGGTCCCGGCGTGAACGCGTTCAGGTTCAAGGTATATCGCAGGCTCATCGCCGTGACCGGCCGTCCCGGCGCCTGGCAGGCGTTTTAACTGGGTGCCGACGGCAAGCGGCGCCCGGCCGATTTCGTCGTGCCGGGCGAGGTCGCCGCGGAGGATCTGGCCGGCTACCTGGCCGACCTGTTCCACGAGGATGCCACGCCGGGCCACGACAGCGTGCGACGGCTGCCCTGACCCGGCGGCCGTCGCGTCACACCGCGGCGGGTCGGTCTCGCGCGCATACACCTGCCGAGCATCACTTGACCCGCTGCTTCTCCAGCTTGCGCGCCAGCGTTCGCCGGTGCATCCCCAGCCGCCGCGCCGCTTCCGAGATATTGAAATCGGTCTCGGCCAGCACTTCGTGGATGCGCTCCCATTCGAGCGTCTTGATCGAGGTCGAGCGGTTGGTCAGCTCCACTTCGACGTTCCCGGCCACATGATCGAAGGCGGCTTCGATATCGTCGGTGTTGGATGGCTTGGCCAGGTACTGGCAGGCGCCCAGCTTGATCGCCTCGACCGCGGTGCCGATGCTGGCAAAGCCGGTCAGGACCACGATCAGCATCTCGGGGTCGTGCTGGTGCAGCATCTGCACGCAGCCCAGGCCCGAGCTGTTGCCCTTCAGCTTGAGGTCGACCACGGCATAGCCGGGCGAATGCCGCTGCAGCAGGTCGGTGGCTTCTTCGAGGCCGGGGGCCTGCAGCACTTGATAACCGCGCCGCTCGAACGAGCGGCCGAGGGTGCGGGCGAAGGCGTCGTCGTCTTCGATGATCAGGAGCAGGCGCTCGCCATCGAAGGTGCGATCGGTATCGGAGTCGGTATCAGTGTTGGACATGGTCTGGTTTCTTGTCCAGGGCAATCGCCGACAGCGGCAGGGTCAGCCTGACCTCGGCGCCGCCCTCGGGACGGTTGGTGGCGGCGACAAAGCCGCCCAGCGTGCGCGCCACGTTCACGGCCAGGAACAGGCCGAGGCCGCCGCCGGGACGGCCCTTGCTGGACTGGTAGGGTTTGCCGAATTGGGCCAGCATGCTCGGTGCGAAGCCGGGTCCGCGGTCGCGTACGGTCAGGGTCAAGGTGCCGTCGTCGACGCCCGCTTCCAGGCTGACCCAGTCGGGCGAGGCGTCGAGTGCGTTGTCGAGCACGTTGTCGATCATCTGCTTGAGGGCCGAATCGAAGGCCACCGGCAGGTCGTCCTCGATGTGGTTGTCGTAGGCGAAATCGCGCACCGGGCGGCTGTCCTGCCACTCGTCGACCAGCGCGTCGAGGAAGCTGCGGATGGTGGTCCTGATGGCCGATTCGCCGCGTGTTTCGCCGGCCGACAGCAGGATGCTGGTGACGATCGACTTGCAGCGCTTGAGCTGGGTCTGCATTTCGTTCAGCTCTTCCAGCAGTTCCGGGCTGCGCTTGAACTCGGGCATGCGTTTCCAGTCGCCCAGGATCACCGAGACGGTCGCCAGCGGCGTGCCCAGCTCATGGGCCGCGCCCGAGGCCAGCAGGCCCATGCGCACGATGTGCTCTTCCTCGGCGGCGCGCTGCCGCAGGTCGGCCAGCTGCGCCGCCTTCACCCGTAGCGTGGTCGAGATGCGCGAGATGAAGACCACCAGCAGCGCCGCGTTCAGCACGAAGCAGATCAGCATGCCCTGCACGTACAGGCTGGCGATGCCGCGCGCGTGGTCGAACGGCAGCGGCAGCGGCTGGGCGAAAATGGCGAGGCCGGCCAGGCAGGCCAGCGTGATGCCGACGATGGTCCAGGTCGACCACGCTTCCAGCAGCACCGCCGACAGGATCACCTGCAGCAGATACAGGAACGCGAACGGATTGGTGGTGCCGCCCGACAGGTAGAGCTGGATGGTCAGGCTGGCGACGTCGACCAGCAGCGCAAGGAACAGTTCGTTGTTGTTGACCGGCCGGTGTTCGTGCCAGCGCAGGTGGCTGGCGACGTTGAAGGCGATCAGGCAGGCCAGCACTTCCAGCATCTGCACCAGCGGCAGCTGGACGCCGAACACCAGGATGGCGGCGGCGATGGTGGTGACCTGGCCGATGACGGCGATCCAGCGCAGCTCGATCAGCTGCAGCATGTTCTTGTGGCCGGCCGCGTATTCGACGTCGGCAGCGGAGGGCGCGCGCCGCAGCGCGGCCGCTATCGGTTTGCCGTCAGTCGGTGCGCTCATCGTCGTCTGCCCTTGCCTCTTTCTTGCGTGCGGCCGCGCCGGCGCGCATGGCCCACCACCATGCACCGCCGACCATCAAGGCAAGAGCATACCAAGTGATCGCATAGACCAGGTGGCTGTTCGGGAAATTCACGACGGTGAGACCGCCGACCGGGCGGTCGGGCGAACCGGGTGGGTTCTGGTTGGCGGCGGCGTCGACGAAGAACGGGGCCGCCTGCGGAACCCCGCGCGCGGCCGCGATCGCGGGGATGTCGCGCACGAACCAGCGGTTGGCCGTGGGGTCGTTGTTGCGGGTAAAAGCGCCGCCCTGCTCGCGGATGCGCAGCAGGCCGACAACGGTCGAGGCGGCGGACGCCGTTGCCGCGCAGGGTGCCGGCCCGGCCTTGTGTGCCGCATAGCGCGTCGGCGCGCCCAGGTCGGACGGGATGAAGCCGCGGTTGACGATGATGATCTGGCCGTCACTGGTGCACATCGGCGTCAGCAGCCAATAGCCGCTGCCCTGCTCGGTGAGCGCCTGGACGGGGGTGGTGAGGTCGTACAGATAGGTGCCGCGCAAGACGGTGCGACGGTATTCGTCGCTGGCGGCGGTGATGCCGGCCCAACGCGCCGGGGGAGGCGGCGCGGCCGGGGTGGCGTGCACGCGTGCTTCCACGCGTGCGATGAGGTCCAGTTTCCATTGCAGGCGGTAGACCTGCCAGGTCCCGAGACCCGCGAAGAGCACGATCAACAGCAGTGCCAGGATGGCAAGGAAGGGGTTGAACCGCTTGCCGGCGCTGCCCGGTACCGCTGCTGGATCGTTCTCTCGCATCGATGCTGTTTACTGCATGTCGTGCATGCCGTGCACGGCGGATCCATCGTTGGTCATGTGCGGCATCATGTTGGCGTTCATGTGCATCATGACCCAGATCGAACCGACCATCACGATCGCCAGCAGGATGATCGTGAGCAGCATCGCCATGAAGTTCCAGCCGCCTTCCGACTTGGTGTTCATGTGCAGGAAGTAGATCATGTGCACGACCACCTGGACGGCCGCGAACGCGAGGATCACGTACTTGGTCGTGCCCGGCTGCAGCTGGTGGGTCATCACCAGCCAGAACGGGATCGCGGTCAGGATCACCGACAGGATGAAGCCGATCCCGTAATCCTTCAGGCTGCCGTGGGCATGCAGGTGTTCGTCGTGGTCGACGTGGTGGCCGTCGTGGCCGTGGCCGTGTGCGTGGTGCAGGTCGCTCATGGCAGGACTCCAATCAGGTAAACATAGGTGAACACGCCGATCCAGATGACGTCCAGGAAGTGCCAGAACATCGACAGGCAGGTCAGGCGGCGGTAGTTGGCGCCGTTGATGCCGTGCTTGCCGACCTGGAACATCAGCGTGATCAGCCACACGATACCGAAGGTCACGTGCAGGCCGTGGGTGCCGACCAGCGCGAAGAACGAGGTCAGGAAGCCCGAACGCCACGGGCCGAAGCCTTCGTGGATCAGGTGCGTGAACTCGTACAGTTCCAGGTACAGGAAGCAGGCACCCAGGATGCCGGTGATGCCCAGCCAGATCTGGGTCTTGCCCACGTTCTTCCTGGCCGCGGCCAGCATGGCGAAACCGTAGGTGATCGACGAGAACAGCAGGAAGCCCGTGTTCAGGGCCACCAGCGGCAGGTCGAAGATCTCGGCGCCCGACGGGCCGCCTGCGTAGTTGCGGCCGAGGACGGCGTAGGTCGCGAACAGGCAAGCGAAGATCAGGCAATCGCTCATCAGGTAGATCCAGAAACCGAGCAGCGTGCCCTGTTCCGGATGGTGTTCGCGCACGAAATAGCGCGAGCTTGCGTCGGCGCCGCCGACGGCGCCTGCAGTGGTTGCTTTGATATCAGACATGGGCATTCAGCAGTCGGGTGTGGGCTTCTTCCGTACGCGCCACTTCTTCCGCGGGGATGTAGAAGTCGCGCTTGTAGTTAAAGGTGTGGTAGATGATCGCGGCGAGCATCGCGATGAACGATGCGCCCACCAGCAGCCACATGTGCCAGATGATGCCGAAGCCGACGCCGGCCGACAGCACGGCGATCACGAAGCCGGCCCAGGTGTTGCTAGGCATGTGGATCGCGACGAAGTCGTTCAGCGGACGCTGGTAGCCGTTCTTCTTCATGTCGGCGAAGGTGTCGTTGTCGTACACCACCGGGGTGAAGGCGAAGTTGTAGTCAGGCGGCGGCGACGAAGTGGCCCACTCCAGGGTACGGCCGTTCCACGGGTCGCCGGTCACGTCGCGCAGCGCCTTGCGGTTCAGGATCGAGACGGTGAATTGCATCAGCATGCAGCCGATACCGGCGGCGATCATCAGGGTGCCGAACAGCGAGACCTGGAACAGCCAGTGGATCGACGGGTCGTCGAAGTGGCTCATGCGGCGGGTCACGCCCAT
>JAKOOD010000283.1 GCA_022701635.1 Burkholderiaceae bacterium
GGTTTCGCTCAGCTGCGCTCTATATGAACGAGGTGGCGTTCCGCGCCCAGCCGCGGCACCTGCAAAGGCTCCACTTTCGTCACCTTCCATTCCTGGGGCACCCGCTCCTGCTCATCCTTTGGCGCCGTGCCTTTCAGGGCGATATACCTGCCCTGCTCCGCCAGCAGGTGCGCAGACCAGTTGACGAAATCGGACAGGTCGGCAAAAGCGCGCGAGGTGATGACGTCGAATGCGCCCCCGGTTTTGTCGCCCGCCTGCAGCTGCTGCACCTGCATCGTGTACACCGTGACGTTGGCGAGCTCGAGTTCCGCCTTGACCTGGTTCAAAAACGCGGTCTTCTTGTGCACGGTGTCGATCATCGACACTTTCATGTCCGGCCGTACGATCGCCAGCACGATGCCGGGCAGGCCGCCGCCAGAACCGACGTCGAGCACATTGACGGCATCCTTGAACGCCGGCACCGCCGCCAGCGAATCGAGCAGGTGGTGGGTCACCATCTGCACCGGGTCGCGCAGCGACGTCAGGTTATAGACCGAGTTCCACTTGAACATCAGGGCCAGGTAATCCATCAGCCGGTCTTGCTGGGCTGCATTCACGTCCAGCCCCATGTCGCGGATGCCTTCGGCCAGCAGCGTCTGCAGGCCTTGTCGATCGAAATTCTTCATCCGGCGACTTCCTCGGTGGGCGGTGCCTGGGTAAATCCCTTGGCGCCGCGTTTCTTCAGGTGCACCAGCAGCAGCGAGATCGCTGCCGGGGTCACGCCGGAAATGCGCGAAGCCTGGCCCAGGGTTTCAGGACGTTGCTTGTCGAGTTTCTGGCGCACCTCGATCGAGAGCGCCGTGATCTCGTGGTAGTTCAGGTTTTCCGGCAGCTTGAGGTTCTCGTAGTAGTCGTGGCGTTCGACTTCGCGCGCCTGGCGGTCGATATAGCCCGAATATTTCAGCTGGATCTCGACTTGCTCCTGCACTGCCGGATCTGCGACGCCGGGACCGGCCAGCGGCTGGCCCTCATTGCCCTGCAGGCTCATCAGTTTTTCGTAGTCCACGCCCGGCCGTCTGAGCAGGTCGGCCAGGTTGTACTCGCGCTCGATCGCCTGGCCGATCACGCGTTCGGATTCGGCAGCGGCCAGGATGCGCGGGTTGACCCAGGTCGCACGCAGGCGTTCCAGCTCGAGGGCGACGGCTTCACGCTTGCGCTCGAAGGCTTCCCACTGCGCATCGCCGACCACGCCCAGCTTGCGGCCGATTTCCGTCAGGCGCATGTCGGCATTGTCTTCACGCAGGCTGAGGCGATACTCGGCGCGGCTGGTGAACATGCGGTAGGGTTCGGCCACGCCCTGGGTCGTGAGGTCGTCGACCAGCACGCCGAGGTAGGCTTCGGAACGGCCGGGGGTCCAAGCGTCCTTGCCTTGGGTTTGCAGGGCGGCGTTGATACCGGCCAGCATGCCCTGGGCGGCGGCTTCTTCGTAACCGGTGGTGCCGTTGATCTGGCCGGCGAAGAACAACCCACCGATCGCCTTGGTTTCCAGCGACGCTTTCAAGCCGCGCGGGTCGAAATAATCGTATTCGATCGCATAGCCGGGACGCAGGATGAAGGCGTTTTCCAAACCGCGCATCGAACGCACCAGGTTCAGCTGCACGTCGAACGGCAGGCTGGTCGAGATCCCGTTCGGATAGAACTCGTTGGTCGTGAGACCTTCCGGTTCGAGGAAGATCTGGTGCGACTCTTTCGACGAGAAGCGGTGGATCTTGTCTTCGATCGACGGGCAGTAGCGCGGACCGACGCCTTCAATGACGCCGGTGTACATCGGGCTGCGGTCGAGACCGGCGCGGATGATGTCGTGGGTCTGAGCATTCGTGTGCGTGACCCAGCACGGTACCTGCTTGGGGTGCATGGCGGCATTGCCCATGTACGAGAACACGGGGACCGGATCGAGGTCGCCCGGCTGTTCGCTCATCACCGAAAAGTCGATGCTGCGGCCATCAATGCGTGGCGGCGTACCGGTTTTCAGGCGGCCCTGCGGCAGCTTGAGTTCCTTCAGGCGCGCCGACAGCGACAGCGCGGTCGGGTCGCCGGCACGGCCGGCCGCATAGTTCTGCAAGCCGACGTGCACTTTACCGTCGAGGAAAGTGCCGGCGGTCAGGACCACGGCACGGGCACGGAACTGCAGACCGATCTGGGTAGTGGCGCCGACCACGCGTTCGCCTTCGACAATTAGGTCGTCGACGGCCTGCTGGAACAGCCACAAGTTGTCCTGGTTTTCCAGGCGCGAGCGGATCGCCTGCTTGTACAGGACACGGTCAGCCTGGGCACGGGTCGCGCGCACGGCTGGACCCTTGGAAGAATTCAGGATGCGGAACTGGATGCCGGCTTCGTCGGTGGCGATCGCCATCGCGCCGCCCATGGCGTCGACTTCCTTGACCAGGTGGCCTTTGCCGATGCCGCCAATGGATGGGTTGCAAGACATCGCACCCAGGGTTTCGATATTGTGAGTGAGCAACAGGGTCTTTTGCCCCATGCGTGCGGATGCAAGTGCCGCTTCGGTGCCGGCATGGCCGCCGCCAACGACGATCACGTCGAATTCTGTCGGATATAGCATGATGGAGTGTGCTGCAAGGAGGAGTTGCGGGAGTTAAGCCCGGATTATAGATTCTTTTTTCTATCGGGCTCCGACATGGGTTCGAAAACGACAGATTTTGTTTCACGTGAAACCATGGCAGCGGCTTCTATATCGCCCTCTTGCTGTTTCACGTGAAACAGTCAGAACCCCAAATGCCTGACCGTGTCGTAGGCCGTCTTTACAATCAACACCGAAACGACCACGAGGAACAGCTTGCGCACGAAGCCACTGCCGTGCTTCAGCGCAAGCCGGGTGCCGATCAGGGAGCCACCAACCTGGCACACCGCCATCAACGCTGCCAGTTTCCAGATCAAGTGGCCGCTGTAGCCGAACCACAGTAGTGCGGAGACATTGCAAGCGACGTTGACCACCTTGGCCGCCGCCGAGGCGCCCAGGAAGTCGAAGCCGAAAAAGCGCACGAACAGGAACAGCAAGAAGCTGCCGGTGCCGGGGCCGAAGAAACCGTCATAAAAACCGATGGCGGCACCGACGCCCAT
>JAKOOD010000291.1 GCA_022701635.1 Burkholderiaceae bacterium
CCGCCGGCGCCATCGGCCTTGCCACCTTCGTGATGGTCACCCTGGGCGTGATGCTCGGCCGCGGCCTCGGGCGCATCGTCGGCAAGCGCGCCGAACTGGCCGGCGGCCTGGTGCTGATCGCGATCGGTTGCATCATCCTGTACGAGCACATCGGCCCGCACTGAGGTTGGCTGCGCTTATTCGAGGGTCCAGACGTACTGCACCGCGGCCCAGGCCGCGGCCGGCTTGCCGTCGACCACCAGCGGCTTGAAGCTGCACGCCGACAGCGACAGCAGGGTGGCGTTGTCGAGGTCGGCGTAGCCGCTGGAACGCATCTTGCGGATCTGGACCGGCTTGCCCTCGGCATCGACCAGGAAGTCGAGCTGGACCATGCCGGTTTCCTCGTTGCGCAGGGATGAGCGCGGGTACTCGGGCTTGATGCAGGTGTCGAAGCGCATGATGGGCATCGGCCCGCCCTTGACGCCCCGGTCCTTGGCCAGCGGCCGCGGTGCCAGCGCCGCTTCGCGCCGGGCCATGGCTTCGGTCCGTGTACCCAGCAACGCCAGCGCCTGGGCGTAGGGCGCGCCGGTACTGCCGCGCTGGGCGGCGCGGGCGTAGGCCTGGCGCAGGGCATCGGCGTCGACGGTCCAACCGGTGGCGACGACCAGCGCCGCCGCCGCCTTGTCGCGCCGCCCCTGGCGCGCATACACTTCCGCCAGGTCCAGCCAGTAGGGCGCGTAGCTGGGCTGGTTGGCGATCGCCTCATCGAGTTCGAGCTCGGCCTCGGCCGGCTTGCTGGCCTGCAGGTAGGCCAGCGCCAGCGCGCGCCGGCGCTCCGGCGCCGGCAGGCCGACGCGGCCGGCGTCGCGCAGCAGGGCGATCAGCACCGTGTCGGGTTCGCCGACGGCGAGCGACTCGTCGTCGCGCGCGTCCGCGGCCGCATGGGTGCCGGTTGGCGATGGACGGGTGCCGTAGTTGCGCGGCAGCGCGCGCATCAGCGCCATTTCGTCGAGCTGGCGGCCGTCGCGCGCCGCTTCCATGATGGCATCCATGCACTTGTCGCGCGTGGTACAGGCGTCGGTAGCGGCGGTCGCCACGGCGGCGATGGCGGGTGCCGCGGCGGCCGCCGCGGCCAGGCACAGGACGCTCACGGCGGCGCCGGTCAGGCGGCGGAAAGGGGACATGGTGTTTCCGGTAATTAAAACACCGATGTTAATCCTTTGGCTACAGGCGGGCAACCGCTGCGGCTGCTAGTGGCTGCTCAGTGGCTGAACCGGGCCAGCGCCCGTGCCACCGCCGCATGCGCGTCCTGCTCGACGATCGCATTGTGCGCCGTGATCACGCGCGTAAATGGCCAGCGCAGGACCGCCTGCAGGCTGGCCGTGGCGGCGTCGCGATCGCGCGTGGCCAGGCGCACCGTGCGCGGCACGTCGAGGTGCCCGCGCACGCCGGTCAGGCGCGCATACGCCGCCGCGCGCCAATCGAGCTGCCCGCACCAGCACTGCAGCAGGTCGGTCGCGATCAGGGTGGCGGACGCCTTGTGGAACCACACCGTTTCGTTCACCACCGGGATGCCGCGCACCAGCACCTGGTCGAGGTCGGCGGCCCACTCGGGTTCGACCGCGTCGCCGAGCGGATGCAGGTCGGCCAGGTCCCAGCGCTTGCGCTCGAGGCCGGGCGCGCCGTACAGGCGCGCATCCGGAAAAGCCTGTTTGCACTTGCCCATGAACATATGGTGGGCACGGTTGGGCGCCACGATCCAGGCGACCTCGCCCAGCCCGGCGATTTGCGCGCGCACCTCGGGGCCGAAGCGCACCGGCGAATGGATCCACACGCGGCCGTCCTGGAAGCGGACCACGGTCATGCGTGCGGTGAGGGGAACGCCGGCGACCTGGAGGCCGGCTTCCATGTGCCACAGGTCGGGTGCGATTGGTTTGAGCATGGGTCAATACTAGACCGTCCACGCGCGCCGGGGCGCACATGAGCGCACATGAGCGCACCTAAGCGGGCCGGCCGGTCAGGGCTTGCCGGCGCAGTACTGCTTGACGTAGTCGGCGTGCTGCGGCAGCTGCGAGGCGGTGCGCCGCACGTTGGCGCGGATGCCGTCCAGGAAGCCGGCCAGTTCCTCGTCGCCCATCAGGTCGGCGCTCTGGTGGTGGCTGGCCGGGGTCATGCCCTGGCCCAGCATCACCTGCAACCACGAGTTCTCGGCGAACAGCTCGTTCTGCAGGCGGAACACGCGGCCGGTGTCGCGGAACAGGTCGATGCGGTGCTGCAGCGAGTCCGGCACCGCCATGGTCGCGGCATCCTGCCAGTACGGCGTGTCGCGCCGGTTGGTGAGCTTGTAGTGCAGGATGATGAAATCGCGGATGGTGCGGATATCCTCGTGCGCCTGGGCGTTGAACTCGTCCCTGTCGGCCTTCACGATGCCGTGCGTCGGGAAGATCTGCAGCAGGCGGATGATGGCGCGCTGGATCAGGTGGATGCTGGTCGACTCGATCGGTTCCAGGAAGCCGCTGGCCAGGCCGAGGGCGACGCAGTTGCCGGCCCAGACCTGCTTGCGCTGGCCCGGCTTGAAGCGGATCACGCGCGGTTCGGTCAGCACCTTGCCCTCGATGTTTCCGAGCAGTGCGGTGCGCGCGGTAGCGTCGTCGACGTAGCGGCTGGCATACACGATGCCGTTGCCGGTGCGGTGCTGCAGCGGGATGCGCCACTGCCAGCCCCAGTCGTGGCCGATCGAGCGGGTCATCGGGATCGCCGGACCGGTTGACTCGGTCTGCACCGCGATCGCGCTGTCGTTGAACAGCCATTGCGACCAGTCCTCGTAGTCCACGCCCAGGGTCTGGCCCAGCAGCAGCGAGCGGAAGCCGGTGCAGTCGATGAACAGGTCACCCTCGACGCGCTTGCCGGAATCCAGCAGCAGCGCCGAGATCGTGCCATTGCTGGCTTCGACGCTGTCGATCCTGGCCTCGATGCGCTGCACCCCGAAATGCTCGGAAAAGCGGCGCAGGTAGCGCGCGTAGCGGGTGGCGTCCAGGTGGTAGGCGTAGTTCAGGCCCCCGTTCGGCAAGTGCGCGAAGCGGTGCTCCTTCCCCGCCAGCAGCTCCAGGCAATAGTCGCCGTAGTCGTGCGCCAGGCCGCGCTCGCGGCCCTTCAGCCAGAAGTGCTGGAAGCCGGCGGTCCAGTGGTCGGTGCCGGTCATGCCGAACGAGTGGATGTAGTCTTCGCCGCGCGCGCGCCAGCTCTCGAAGCTGATGCCGAGCTTGAAGGTGGCCTGGGTGGCGGCCATGAATTCGCGCTCGTCGATGTCGAGCAGGCGGTGGAAGTGCACCAGCGAGGGGATGGTGGCCTCGCCCACGCCCACGGTGCCGATCTCGTCGGACTCGACCAGCGTGATCTCGAGCCGCTTTCCGAGGGTGCGCGACAGCGCGGCCGCGGCCATCCAGCCGGCGGTGCCGCCGCCGGCGATCACGATCCGGCGCACCGGCGTGCCCGTGCCCTGGGTGTCCATGGTGTTGGTGTCCATCTTGTCTCCTTCAGCGGTTGATTCTTTTTAGCAGCTGGCCGCGCAGGATGCGCGCGCGGTCGTCGTCCAGCGGCGCCAGCGCGTAGCGCGCATGCGGCGGGATGTGGGCCAGCTTGGCCTCGTCGGGCTCGAAGATGTAGTGGCGGAAGATGTCCTGCCAGGCCTGGCGCTGTTCAAGCGGCAGTTCGCGCATCGTCAGCAGGGCCAGCATCAGCGCGTTGGTCGGGGTGTCCATCCAGTCCGGCGACTGGCGCCACCAGTAGTTGACCAGGATGTTGAAGCGGTCGAGCGCTTCCACGTGGTGCCACCACATGGCCGGGATGAACAGGGCGTCGCCGGGACCGAGTTCGGCCACCTGGGCGTGGCGCAGCGCTTCCTCGAAACGCGGGAAGCGCGCCGCATCGGGCGCCGCGAAGTCGACCAGGCTGATGGCCTGGCCGGCCGGGGTGAAGTCGATCGGGCCGATGTACAGGTTGGGCAGCTGGGCCTGCGGGAACAGCGTGAAGCGGCGGTGGCCGGCGGCGACCACGGCCAGGTTGTCCGGCAGGTCGTAGTGGGCGGCAATACGGGTGCGGTTGCCGATCCAGATGCTGGCCAGCGCGTCGCGTCCGCCGAGGTCGACGTCGTTGTCCTGGCGCAGGCCGGGCAGGGCGGTGTCGATCGTGGTCGAGCCGACGTAGATGGCGCCGGGGCGCTCCATCCCGCGCTGCACCTTCAGCTCGTCCAGCACGCCGTCCAGGCGCGCGCGCACCGACATGTAGTTGAAGCCGGTCAGGTCCTCGTTGTAGAAGAAGCGGCCGCCGATCTCGGGCTTGCCGAGCATGGCGTTGACGGTGGCGTCGCGGTAGAAGCCGCGCAGGTAGGCGTCGGCGGCGTCCGGCGACTGGCGTCCGGCCTGCACCAGCGGCCAGTGCGCCGCCAGGCCGCGCACGATGTACGGGGTGGTGGCGCGCAGCAGCTCGTCGGGGATGCGCTCGCCGACGGCCAGCTCGCGGACCTTGTCAGCGATTGCCAGCATGGCCGGACAGGGATGCGGTCAAGGTGCGGTTCTTGCGGTCGATCAGCCCGCGGAACTGCGACAGCGAGGCGGTCGCCATGTAGATCGCCTGCAGGTAGCCGGCGCGGTTGAGGCGCTCGAGGCGTTCGCCGGACAGGGCTTGCAGGCGCTCTTCGTTGATGGTGTAGAAGCCGGCCAGGCGGTTCTGCGAGCCGTCGTCGAGTTCGATGTCGAGCACGAAGGATTCCAGCAGTTCGAGTTCGAGCAGGGCCGCGGTGAAGCCGCGCGCCGCGTCCAGGCCGTCGTGCAGGGTACGCAGGGTCGAAGCGATGCGCTCCAGGTATTCGGTGGTGCCGCCGTAGGTCAGGAACAGCGCTTCGCCTTCCACGGCGCCCGCGCCGGTGGCGACGCGCGGGTGGTCCATGTCGACGTGGATCGACAGCTCGTCGCCGCCGCGCCCGATCAGGAAGGGCTGGCGCTCGACACTCAGCGGGATCGCCGGCGCATCCCAGCGCGCGCCGCCGTCGCGCTCCTCGAGGAACAGGTTTTCGCCGTGCTGGAAGCCGAACAGGGCCAGCGCATCGAACGAGGTGCCGTCGGCGCTCTTGGCGAACACGATCGGGTAGGAGGCTTGCAGTTCGCGGAATTCGGCCGGGAAGGTCAGGGCCGACATGACGGCGTCGCCGTAGTCTGCGCCGCGCGCGGTGATGACGCGCAGGTGCTTGTGGTCGACGTTGTTCAGGATTGCGTGGTTGGGCATGGTGTCTCTTGTGTTGTTATCGTTGTCAGATGCGCGGCAAGCCGTGCAGCCGGATATGCTCGAGCAGGGCCCGGTTCGATGGCAGCGCCGGCAGCATCTGCGCGGTCAGCCGCGCCGCCTCGCGGAAGTGGCGGTCGGCCTCCTGCGGCAGGTCGGATGCGCGCGGCGCGCCCTCGAACGGGGTCTGCATCCCGTACAGGATATATTGATAGCTGGCGGAAGGAAATACCTCCTCGATGCGCGGGAAGTCGCGGTGCGAGGGCGGGCGCGTGCGCCACAGGGCGAGCAGCTCCCGCAGGCGCGCCGGAATCATCTCCGGCCGGCGGTGATCGATCCAGTAAGGGGCGTCGCTGCGCTTCGACAGCACGTAGTGCAGCTTGAGGAATTCGATGACCCGTTCCCAGCGGTAGGTAAACGCCTCGTTGAAGCGGCTCGCCACCACGTCGACATCGGCGTGCGTGGCCGGCATGTCGTCGGCCAGCCACGCCGCCGACATCTCGACCAGGGCCAGCGCCGACGCTTCCAGCGGCTCGATGAACCCGGCCGACAGGCCGATCGCCACGCAGTTGCGCTGCCAGAAGCGTTCGCGATAGCCCGGCTCGAAGCGCAGCTTGCGCGGGGCGATGTCGGCCGGGCCGCCGGTCGCCGCCACGTAGGCGCGCAGCTGGCGTTCGGCCTCGTCGTCATCGATGTGGGCACTCGAATACACGTGGCCGATGCCGCGCCGGGTCGGCAGGCCGATGTCCCAGATCCAGCCGCTGGTCTGGGCGGTGGAGGTGGTCTGCGAGGCGATCGGCGCGTCCGGCGTGGCGTAGGGCACCTGCACCGCCAGCGCGCGGTCGTTGAACAGCACGTGGCGCTGGTGCAGCAGCGCCACGCCGTAGTGCCCACCGAGCAGCAGCGACTGCATGCCGGTGCAGTCGACGAACAGGTCGCCGGCCAGCACGCCGCCGTCGCGCAGGCGCAGGCCGGCAATGTCGCCACGCCGTTCGCCATCCTGGTGTGACACCACCGCGTCGACGTGATCCAGCACGTGGCGTACGCCCAGCTTGTCGACGCAGTGCGCGCGCAGGAACACGCCGAACTTGCCGGCATCCAGGTGGTAGCCGTAATTCGCCACCGCCGCGAATTCCGGCGTGCGCGCCTGCTTCGGCGCCCGGCCCTGCACGCACAGGTGCGGCTGGAAGCTGGCCAGGTCGGCGAAGGGCACGTTGCGGTGCTGCGCCTGCCAGGCCGCGGCCAGGTTGGCGTCGCCGTAGCCCTGGGGCAGGACGAAGGGGTGGAAATAATAGTCGCCGGCGCTGCCGTCGACCCAGCGGTCGAAGCGCGAGCCCTGCTTGAAGGCGGCGTCGCATTCGCGCAAGAAAGCGGATTCCGACACGCCGATGCGGTGCAGGGTGTCGCGCATCGAAGGCCAGGTGCCTTCGCCGACGCCGATCGGCGGGACGCCGGGCGATTCGACCAGCGTGACGCGCAGGTGGCGGTGTTCTGCTGCGATGACCGCGGCGGTCAGCCAGCCGGCCGAACCGCCGCCGACCACCACGATGTGTTCGATGGTGTTGCTCATCAGATGTCCTGTGGAGGGAACCGGCCACGGGAGTCTAGCGCAAAGTTGCTAGCTTTTCAGCAAGTTTTTTGCGCCGGACGGTTTTCCCGCGGCCGGCCCGGCCACTCAGAACTTGTAGCGCGCCCCCAGCATGTAACGCGGACCGGTCTGGGTCGCGTACTCGACCTGCTCGCGGGTGCGGCCGTGGGTGCGGGTGGTCGCATTCGTGAGGTTGATCGCTTCCGCCTGCACCGACAGCTTCTCGGTGATGTTGTAGCCGATGCTCAGGTCGAGCTGGCCGTAGGGCTCCACGTAGACCGGGTTGGGACCGGCGGCGTCGAAGGTGCTGGCGAGGAACTCGTCGCGCCAGTTGTACGCGGCGCGGATCGCCCACTTGCTGTCTTCGTAGATGCCGACCAGGTTGGCCGAATCGGACAGGCCGGCCACCGCGAACTGTTCGCCGACCGACGCGTTGTCGTACTTCAGGCTGGAGCGCACCAGCGTGTAGTTGGCCTGGACGCCGAAGCCGGAACTGCCGAACATGTGCTGGACGTTGAATTCCAGGCCGTGCACGTTGGCCTTCTTCTGGTTCGAGAAGGTCGTCACGCGGAAGTCGGCGACCGGGTCGCCCGGCTGGCCGACGATGGTGCCGGTGTAGTTGCCGATGCCGTCGACGCCGGTCGAGGTCACGCCCGGCGCGGTCGGGTGGTTGCGGAAGATGTAGTTGCGGATGCAGGTGGTGTCGGCGCTGGCGCAGCCGCGCGTCAGCGCTTCGTTCCACAGGGCGCCGCCGACCGGGGTGTGCAGGCCGTAGGGCTGCAGGATGATCTGCGACTGGCCGGCGTAGTTCTCCAGGTCCTTGTAGAAGGCGTTGATCGAGGCGAAGCTCTGCTTGGTGTAATACCACTCGAAGGACAGGTCCAGGTTCTTCGAATGCACCGGCTTCAGGCCCGGGTTGCCCTGCGAGCCGGTGCCGCCCTCGACCCGCGCCAGCTGGCTGATGACCAGGCCGCCGGCGATCTGGTCGTAGCGCGGCCGGCCGATGGTTTCGCCGTAGCTGGCGCGCACCTTCATGTCGGGGCGCACGTCCATGTCCCAGTCCAGGCTCGGCAGCAGGTTATGGTACTTGCCGCCCAGCGAGGTACTGGCTGTCGGCCCGAGCAGGACGCTGAATTCGTTCTGCGAACCCCAGCTGATGCCGGTCGCGGTCGGTACGTCGGCCGGCGAGACCACGTCGGTCTTCTCGTAACGAGCCCCGATCGCGGTGTGCATCGGCATCGCCGTGTCCCAGTCGGTGTTCAGCTGCAGGTACAGGTACTTCGACTTCTCGCGGATGCGCTGGAAGGTGTTGAAGTTGCTGTTGGCCGTGTACAGCTGGGGCTTGCCGGTGGCCTTGGCGGCGGCCTCGCGCACCTCGTTGAAGTTGAAGGTGTAGAAATTGTTGAACAGGTTCGGGTTGTTGCTGCCGTTCAGCTGGTCGAAGTAGCCGCGCACGGTTTCCGGATGCCACAGGCTGCTCGGGTAATCCGAGGCCTTGGTGGCGCCGCCCCAGGTATCGCTCTGGTTGTTCGACTGGGCCGAGCGGTTCTGGATCTTGGTCGCGCCCAGGCCGAAGTTCAGGTTCGACGATTCCAGCACGCGCAGGCGGCCCTTGGCCTGGACCTGGTCGACCGTGCTCTTGACATACGTGTTCTGGAAGTTGGAGCCGGTCACCTGCTGCGGCGCACCCACGAAATCGGCGCCCTGGATGCTCAGCACCGGGAATTCCTGCGAGAAGTCGACCGAGGTCGTGCCGCGGCTGAAGCTGGCGGTGCCAAGGGTGTTGAACGACCCCAGCGGGCTGTCGGCCTTCGATTCCGCGGTCGAGTGGTGGGCGTCGAGTTCCAGCTTGAGGTCGGCATTCGCGCGCCACTGGGCGTTGAAGCCGAGCGAATTGTTCTGGCTCTTGGTGGCGAAGTTGCCGGCGCCCATCGCGATGTCGCTGGTGGCCGGGTTGATGATTTCGGTGTACACCAGCGGCGCCGCCACCGGCCCGTTGGTCCAGCTCGAGGTCGAGGGGCCGAAGTTGAACCAGGCCGAGACGTCGTTGCGCTTGGTCTGGATCTTGTTTTCCGAGTAGGTGTAGTCGAGGGTGGTGGTGACGTCCTTGACCGGTGCGAACTGCAGGGTCAGCTGGCCGTTGGTGCGCTGGCGCTTGACGCCGCTGAAGCTGTAGTTCAGGTTTTGCGGCACCTCGTACACGTCGCCCGGTTTCGGGTGGTTGACCACGCCCGGCGAGCCGGCCGGCTGGATCGTGCCCCAGTTGTTTTCGTCGCCGCGGAACGGGCCTTTCCAGCCGCTCGAGACCGAGGCCTGGTTGTAGCCCGCGTTGCGTTCCTGGTAGCTGGCGCTGATGCCGATACCCCAGCGGCCATCCTTCGAGGTGGTCGAGTAGATGCCCGAGAATTCCGGCGTGGTCGAGTTGCTGGCCTTGACGTCGCCCGGCAGGTTGTTGTTGGTGGTGTCGTGCACCGCCTTGATGCCGATGCTGGACCAGGTGCCCATCTTGTCGAACGGCCGCGCGGTGACCACGTTGATGGTCGCGCCCAGGCCGCCGACCGGGGTTTCCGAGCGGCTGGTCTTGTATACCTGCAGCTGCGAGATCGCTTCCGACGCCAGGTTGGCGAAGTCGAAGGCGCGGCCGTTGCGGTCGTCCAGGTTCGAGGTCGGCATCTGGCGGCCGTTCAGCAGGACCATGTTGTAGTCGGGGCCGATGCCGCGCACGGTGACCTTCGAGCCTTCGCCGATCGAGCGGTCGATCGACACGCCGGAAATGCGCTGCAGCGCCTCGGCCAGGTTGGTGTCGGGGAACTTGCCGATGTCCTCGGCCACGATGCCGTCGACGATACCGTCGGCGTTGCGCTTCAGGTTCAGCGACGACGCCATCGAGGCGCGGATGCCGCTGACAACGACCTGCTGCACCGGTGCGGCCTGCACCGCGCCGGTGGGCACCGCCGTGTCGGATGGGCTATTGCTGTCCTGGGCATAACCGGGCAGGACGAAGGCCGCGCAGGCGCCGGCCACCGCCAGGCTGATCAGTTTGGGGGTTACCTTGGGGTGATGCATCGTTTTGTCTCCTGTTTTCTTCTTGGAATCGGTGACCGACCTAGCGGTGCCGTACTCTCTCGCGCTTTTCTCGGCCGGTATGGAAACGTTTCCATACCAGTTGCAGGAATCTTATGTTCAAGAAAAAAAATTGTCAACGGAATATTCTCTGGTGCCGCGGAGAGACGCCACCGGCGCGGG
>JAKOOD010000317.1 GCA_022701635.1 Burkholderiaceae bacterium
CGGCCTTTGACGCTGCCGTAATCGGCGCCGAGCGGGTTGTTGGCGTTCAGACCCTGGTAGGCTTGGCGGGCTGCGCTACGCTCGATCGCAACGTAGCTCATGAATTCCAGGATGTGGATCTTGCCAACCTGTTCCTTGGTCAGGCCGGCATCCTTGGCCAGCGCGCCCATCAGGTCGCCCGGACGCAGCTTGTCCTTCTTGCCGCCGGCGAAGCACAGCGTGACCATCGGGGCCAGACTGGCCAGTTCGTCGGCGGGGACGTCGACGTCGTCGAGTTCGGCCAGCGGATGCCACTCGGCGGCCAGGCCCTGCAGGTCTTCGATCAAGCGCACGAAGCGTTTTTCGTTGGGCGCGGACAGGGTTACCGCCAGGCCGGTCTCGCCGGCACGGCCGGTGCGGCCGACGCGGTGCACGTGCACTTCCGGGTCCTTCGAGACGTCGACGTTCAGCACCAGTTCCAGCCCGGCGACGTCGATGCCGCGCGCGGCCACGTCGGTGGCCACCAGTACCGAGCAGCTGCGGTTGGCGAACAGCACCAGGGTCTCGTCACGCTCGCGCTGTTCCAGTTCGCCGTACAGCGCCAGCGCCGCAAAGCCTTTCGAACGCAGGTAATCGACCACTTCGCGGCAGCGCGCCTTGGTGTTGCAGAAGGCGATCGCCGAGCCCGGACGGATGTGGCGCAGCACGCGCGCCGCCGCCTCTTCGCGGCCTTCGAAGCCGATCTCGTAGAAGCGCTGTTCGATCTGGGCCGGCACGTGGCGCGTCTCGACCGCGACTTCTTCCGGGTTGTTCAGGAACAGGGCGGTGGCTTCGCGGATGTCGTCCGGGTAGGTGGCCGAGAACAGCAGGGTCTGGCGGCGCGCCGGGCATTCGCGCACGATGGCCGCGATCTCGTCGTAGAAGCCCATGTCGGTCATGCGGTCGGCCTCGTCCAGCACCAGGGTGCGCAGGCGCGCCAGGTCGAGGGTCTTGCGCTGCAGGTGGTCGCGGATGCGGCCCGGCGTGCCGACCACGATGTGGGCGCCGAATTCGAGCGTGGCGATCTGCGGGCGCATCGGGATGCCGCCGGTGAGCGTCACGATCTTGACGTTGCCGATGCCGCGCGCCAGCCGGCGCAACTCGTTGGCGACCTGGTCGGCCAGCTCGCGCGTCGGGCACATCACCATGCCCTGCACCGCGAACAGCGTCGGGTTCAGGCCCAGCAGCATGCCGATGCCGAAGGCGGCGGTCTTGCCGCTGCCGGTCTTGGCCTGGGCGATCAGGTCGCGCCCGGCCAGCGCGAGGGGCAGGGTGGATGCCTGCACCGGCGTCATCTGGGTATAGCCGAGCTGGGTCAGGTTGGCCAGGAAGCGCGGATCGAGCTGGAGGGAGGAGAATGCGGTATCGGTCATGGTGTCAACCGCAGGCGCGGCAGGTTAAGAGCGCCTGACAAAGCCGTAAAGGCCTTGTCGTTGCTCAGTCCGGTTGCCAGATCGGCAGGCCGGTTAGGTCAAGATTCGGGTCGCGCTGCCACACGGGCAGGCCGCTGGCGTCGGTTTCTTCGAGCAGCGAAATCTGCTCCTGCTTGAGCGCGATCCGGCGCGGGCGCGGACCGCCGCGCTTCGGCTCGGGAGGAGGGACAACGGCATCGTCCTGGCCCGCCGGTGCGAAACCCGGCAAATCGAAGGTCGCGTTGTCTTTCTTGTCTCTCATGCGCTCTGTACTGCTAGGACGGCTGCTCAAAAAACAAAGCCCAACTACAAGAGTCGGGCTCGGTTTTAAAGAATTCTGGTTGCGGGGACAGGATTTGAACCTGTGACCTTCGGGTTATGAGCCCGACGAGCTGCCAGACTGCTCCACCCCGCGTCTGAGAACGCTATTGTATAACAATCGGCCTGACGGTGCAAATCGCGTTTCCATACTGATCATCGTCACGCCACATGCAGGCGCCACAAGGACGTCACTTCGCGCGTGCGCGCCGCCGCCAGCGGGTCGTCGGCATCGCTGGCCTTCGGATGGGTCGGGCGCACATCGTGGCGGCCCGCCACTTCCAGGCCCGCATCGGTGATCCACGCCAGCAACTGCTCGCGCGAGCGCAGGCCCAGGTGCTCGGCCAGGTCGGACAGGATCAGCCAGCCTTCACCGTGCGCCAGCAAATGGTCTTTCAAGCCGGCCAGGAAGCCCTTCAGCATGCGGCTGTCCGGGTCGTAGATCGCATATTCGATCGCCGAACTCGGCTTGCCAGGCAGCCAGGGCGGGTTGCAGACCACCAGGCCGGCGCGGCCTTCCGGATACAGGTCGGCCCGCACCACCTCGACCTGCTCGCTCAGGCCGAGGCGTTCGATGTTGGCGCGGGCGCAGCCGAGCGCGCGCTCGTCCATGTCGGTGGCGATCACGCCCTGCAGGCCACGGTGGGCCAGCACCGCCGACAGCACGCCGGTGCCGGCGCCGATGTCGAAGGCGAGCGTCGCCTGCGCGGGCAGGGGCGCCTGCGCCACCAGTTCCACGTATTCGCCGCGCACCGGCGAGAACACGCCGTACCAAGGGTGGATGCGCTCGTCCAGCGCAGGAATGAACACGCCCTTGCGCCGCCATTCGTGGGCGCCGATCAGGCCCAGCAGCTCGCGCAGCGAGGCCACGAAGGGTGCCGTCCCGGCGCCATAGGCTTCGTTACAAGCCTGCTTGACGTCGGGCGCGCGCCGCAGCGGGATCGTGTAATCGGCGTCGAACGGGATCAGCAG
Source organism: Burkholderiaceae bacterium (assembly GCA_022701635.1). Taxonomy (GTDB): domain Bacteria; phylum Pseudomonadota; class Gammaproteobacteria; order Burkholderiales; family Burkholderiaceae_D; genus Telluria; species Telluria phyllosphaerae. The sequence continues at coordinate 2,721 of JAKOOD010000317.1, forward strand.
CATCGCCAGCAGGCGCGCGCGCTGCAGCTGGGCCAGGCGATGGCGGTGGAACTGTTCGGTCAGGGTGGCGGCCGGCTTGGCCGGCTTTCGCTTGTTGCGCTCGCTCTTCTGGTCGAGCCGGCGCACCAGCGCCTGCAACAGCTGGCGCGCATTCTGGAAGTCGCCGCGCCATAGCAGGCCGGTGCCGTCCAGCGCCAGCCGGTAGGCGCTGTCGGCGTTCATGGTGTCGTCGGCCAGCACGATGTGCTTCGGCGCCGGCCAGCCGCTTTCCGAGCGCCAGTGTGCCGTGCGCTCCTCGCCGTTTTCAATCCACTGGATCATCTGCGCACTCAATTCGGCGCTCAATGGTGGTGGTGCCAGTGCAGGTCGTTCGACGCGACGAAGGATTTGACCGCCTCCGGATTGCCGGTGGCGTGGCGCTTGATTTCGCCGCAATCGCAGATGCCTTGGTAGGGCTGGATGTGCGAGCAGGCCGAGACTTTCTGCAGCTGGACCTTGACCGGCTTGGCGCACTTGGCGCACTTGAAGGTGAGGAAGCGGGCGGGTTTGGACATGAGGGATCCGAAAAAAGAAGATGCTGGAAAGGCGCGCATTTTAGCACCGGCACGCGCGGTGCCGGCGCGGACGCAGTCGGATTTCCGTCAGGCTGCCGCCAGGCTGCGCAGCGCCGGCACCACGTCGTGCAGCGTGTGCACTTCGCAGGTCGGCACGGCTGCCGACAGGTTGGCCAGCCGGTCCGGATTGAACCAGCAGCTCTCGATGCCGAAGCGGTTGGCGCCGAGGATGTCGGCATCCAGGCGGTCGCCGACGATGATGGTCTCGTGCGACGCAAAGGCGCGCGCCATCGCCGTCGTGTAGTGGAAGAAGCGGCTGTCCGGCTTGGCATGGCCACAGGCTTCTGAGGTGGCGATGAAGGAAATGTGATCGCCCAGGCCGGAGCTGGCGATGCGCCGCTTCTGGATCTGCTCGACCCCGTTGGTGATGATGCCGACCTCGCCGATGGCGGCCAGCGTCGCGCACAGGCGCACGGCGCCGTCGATCAGCACCACGGTATTCGACAGCGATTCCAGGTACAGCCGGCTGGCCGCTTCCGGGTCGAGCTC
>JAKOOD010000323.1 GCA_022701635.1 Burkholderiaceae bacterium
CTTCTTACAAGCTACCGCCAGTACGACATACTCCCTTCTCCCGCCATAAATCTCCCCAGCAGAATCTGTACATACCCCCGATTCTCATTTACAGACATAAAACTGTTGTATCTGTGCCTACCGGGCAAGCTGTTCCTTGACTGTAACAATCTGCGCATGCAAATTATGCGCCGAGCATAAGTGCGGGCTCCCGTACGATGTCTCATCAATGAAATCGGAGATTTGTGTTGCAACCAACTATGTATAAAAAAAGCACGCTGGCGGTCGCATTGGCCCTGGCGTATGCCCCGATGGCACTCGCCCAGCAAGCCGATGCCGACAAGCCGATCCAGAAGGTCGTGGTGACGGGCTCGAACATCGCTCACATCGATGCGGAAACGTCCACCCCGGTCACCATCATGCGCCGCGAAGACATCGTGCGCACCGGTGCCAACACCGTGACCGAACTGCTGCAGACCCTGACCTCGTCGAGCAGCAGCCTGACCGACATCGGCGGCAGCAACTCGTTCGCCGGCGGCGCCTCGTCCGCATCGCTGCGCAACCTGGGCAAGCAGTCGACCCTGATCCTGCTGAACTCGCGCCGCGTGGCCCCGTATGCGCTGGCCGACTACAACGAAGTCTTCACCAACCTCGACTCGCTGCCGATGGACGCGATCGAGCGCGTCGAGGTGCTGCGCAACGGCGGCTCGGCCGTGTACGGCTCCGACGCCGTGGCCGGTGTCATCAACATCATCACCCGCAGCGACTACCGTGGCGTCCAGATCAAGGCCGTCCAGAACCAGTCGCTGAAGAACAGCGAATTCAAGAGCCGCAACGCCAGCCTCACCGGCGGTATCGGCAACTTTGCCGAAGACGGCTACAACGTGCTGGCCAACGTCGAGCTGTACAAGCGCGACAACGTCAACTGGCGCCAGGTGGTGGACAGCATCAACCCCGTCTACGGCGAGCAGTTCTCGTCGGTCGCCCCGGGCAGCGGCCAGATGTTCGGCAACCGCGGCCTGCCGTCGACCTACGCCTATCCGGGCAACGTCATCGGCGTCGGTCCGGTTGCAGGCTGCACCACCGTCAGCAACAACCTGTGCCAGTACGACCGCTTCAGCCGCTTCGAAGCCGTGCCGGAAGCCGAGCGTGTCAACGCCCTCGTCTCGGGCAAACTGCGCATCAACGACAAGGTCGACGGCTTCGCCGAAGTCCTGTACTCGCGCACCGAAACCGACTACCTCAGCAGCTTCCCGACCTACGGTGCGACCACCAAGGCATCGACCTGGGCCAACCCGACCACGGGCCAGATCCAGTCCTTCCCGTACCGCGCGCTGCCGGCCAACAGCACGCTGAACCCGACCAGCGCCCCTGCCGACTTCCGCTACCGCTTTGCCGATGCCGGCAGCGAAAGCAGTGTCAAGAGTTCGCAATACCGCGTGCTGACCGGCCTGAAAGGCACCTGGGACAAGTACGACTGGGAGACCGCCGTCGGCGTCATGGGCAGCAAGACCGACATGAACGAGCGCGGCGCCTTCAGCGCCAGCGGCTTCAAGCAGGTCGTCGGTGACTATACCCAGGCCGGCGCCACCAACCGGGCCGGTACCCTGACCGCGGCGGCCGATCCGAACTTCTTCAACCACGAGTACAAGCCGGGCCAGCAAAACTCGGCGGCCGTGCTGAACACCCTGTTCCCGCAATACGGTTACAACGGCAAGATCACCCAGTACTTCGTCGACGGCAAGATCAGCGGCGAAGTCGCCCAGATCGGCGGCCGCTCGGTCGGCCTCGCGCTCGGCGGCGAACTGCGCCACGAGAAGTTCAACATCAACCCGACCGCGAACCTGCTGGCCGGCGACATCGTCGGCAACGGCTCGTCGAGCGCGAACGCCAAGCGCAGCACCGGCGCCGCCTTCGCCGAAGTGAATGCCCCGGTCACCGACAAGCTGGAAATCGATGCCGCCGCCCGCGTCGACAAGTACGAGCACTTCGATGCCCACGTGTCGCCGAAACTGGCCTTCCGCTACGCCGCCACCAAGCAGCTGATGCTGCGCGGTACCGCGGAATCGGGCTTCCGTGCACCGAACCTGACCGAAAGCGCCGAGTCGAGCAAGTTCTCGTTCCAGACCGTGAGCGATCCGAAGCGCTGCCCGCAGGCACGCGCCCTGCAGAAGGACCTGCTGGCCCAGGCGGCCGCCCTGCCGGCCGGCGATCCGCGCAAGCAGACCCTGACGGCGCAGGCCGACACGTCCGCCGCCAACGAGTGCTCGGCCGGTGTGTTCAACAACGTGCGCAACAATCCCGACCTGAAGCCGGAAACCTCGCGCAGCTTCACCCTGGGCGCGGTGTTCGAACCGGTCAAGGGCTACAGCGTGTCGGTCGACTACTGGCGCATCGAGCGCAAGGACGAGATCGGCCTGAAGGACACGCGCCAGCTGCTGGCCGCGGAAGCCGACCAGAAGGACGGCGTGATCCAGCGCGGTTCGTTTGCCAACGACAAGACCTTCCTCACCCAGGCTGATCGCGACAAGTATGGCGTGACCGCGGCACCGCTGGTCGGTACCTCGGGCATGTTCGAGAACGTGTCGAAGACCAAGACCAACGGTGTCGACCTGACCGGTTCGGCGCGTTTCAATACCCGCTACGGCAAGGTCAACGTGGACGCCAACGCGACCTACCTGACCGAGCTGCGCTACTTCAGCGACGCGCTGAACAGCTACGGCGACAACCTGGCCGGCCGCTACGGCGCGCCGAAGCTCGTGGCCAACACCACGCTCAGCCTGGACACCGGCAACTTCTCGCACTCGCTGCGCGCGACCTACAACAAGGCGACCGAACTGCGCGGCGACTACTACGACGAGTTCTACACCGCCCAAGGCTGCGCGGACGTCGAATGGAGCCCGTCGCAGTGCCGTATCGGTTCGTACGTGCGTTGGGACTACAACATCAGCTACAAGGGCTTCAAGGGCTGGACCCTGTCGGCCTTCGTACGCAACATCTTCGACCGCCGTCCGCCGCTGGACCTGCGCGCGTTCGACGAGCAAGGTGGCGTGATCCCGCAAAGCCTGGAAGACGTGCAGGGCCGCAGCCTGCGCATCACCGCGTCGTACCAGTTCCGTTGATGGACCCGGTTCCGGAAGCCGCACGCTTCCGGACGACGCAAAAAAACCCGCCGGCTTGCGCCGGCGGGTTTTTTGTTTCAGGATCGACGCCCGACTGCCTTAGAACGTGTATTCCAGGCCCAGGCGCAGCGTACGGCCACGCGGTTCCGGATTACCGGCACGCATATCGATGCGCTCCACGCGGTTGAACACGTTGTTCAGGTAGGCGTAGACGGTCGTCCGCGGGATACCCGTGTAGCTCAGGTTCAGGTTGACCAGCACGTCCTTCTTCAGGCGGCAGTAGTCCGCCGGAATGCCCTGGTCTTCGCAGCCTTCGGCACTGTAGTTGCTCGAGTAGCGGTTATCGATCAGCTTGGTTTCCGGCAGGTAGGTCACGACGCCGCCCACGTTCCACGGCCCGCTGAGCCAGTTGGTGGCGACACGGATGTTGTAGCGATAATTCTTGTAGTTACCGACCAGGTTTTCCGTGTAGTCGTTGGTGATGCTGTCCCAGCCGCGGTAGTCGAGCTGGTAGTTGCCCTTGATGTTGGTGCGCAGGCGGTTACCCGAGGCCAGCTTCAGCAGGTGGTTGAGTTCGACGTCCACGCCTTCGACGCGGGTCTTGTTCAGGTTCTCGTAGCGCTGGAACACGGCCGAGATCGGACCGGCGCCCCAGTTGAAGGTCTTGCCGGACAGTTCGGCGGCGCGTGCGGCCAGGTTCAGGTCGTCCTGGGTCACGGCGCGGCGCTGCACCAGGCCCGGGGTCGCGTCTTCGCTGGCCAGGATCTCGTCCACGCTGCGGGTGCCGATTTCGTTGCGGCGGGCGATATGGTAATAGTCGACCGTCAGGCTCAGGTTCTTGAGCGGCTCGATCACCATGCCCAGGTTGTAGCTGCGCGACTTTTCCGGCTCCAGGTTCGGGTTGCCCTGCACCGAGGAAGCGAAGCTGACGTTGCAGCCGATGTCGCGCGCACGCGTGCTGTCCGCCTTGTCGAGGGCGGTGCCGTTCTTCAGGACATCGTAGATCGCGTTGGCGGTGGCGCAACGCTTCGGATCTTCATTGTTGTTCTGGAAGGCGGACAGCGCCACCTTGCCGGTTTCGGCCACGTTCGGCGCACGGAAGCCGTTGGCCACCGTACCGCGCACCATGAAGCTCTTCGTCACTTCGTAGCGCAGGCCGACTTTCGGCACCACCGACACGTCGGTCTTGCCGACCTTGTCGACGCGTACCGCGCCGTTCAGTTCCAGCTTCTTGGTCAGCGGCGCATTCAATTCGGCGAAGGCGGCCGAGACGTTGCGCGAACCGGTGACGGCGATCGAGCCGTAGCCGACGATCTCGGCGTTCGCCACGTTGTCGCTGGTGTAGGCATCGAAGCTGTCGCGGCGCAGGTCGACGCCGACCGCCAGGCCCAGCGGACCGCCCGGCAATTGCATCAGCTCACGCGAGGCCTTGGCATCGAAGAACACCTGCTTCGACTCGCCGCCGAACAGGATGTTCGGGAACATGCGGTCCAGCAGTTCGGGGCTGTTCACGCCGCCGAACTTGTATTCGCCGCTGAGCACCGCATTCAGGTAGTTGGTGGCGTGCTTGGCGCCGCGGAGGTCGTTGTCGACCTTCGAGCCCATCGCGCCGGCGGCCGTGTTCCAGTCCCAGCCGTAATCGCTGCCTTCCAGGCCGACCAGCACGCGGTACTGGTTGGCCTTGGCGGTGCTCTTGAACATGCTCGGGTCGTCGGCGTAGCGGTAGCGCAGCGCCACCGGGAACGAATACGGATTGTTCGGATGGCCGACCGGCAGCTTCGGCTCGGTGTACGACTTGAGCGCGCCTTCCTTCGAGCTGTACCAGGTCGACGGGGTGCCGGTGTACTGCATGATCGGCGGCGCGTTGTAATAAGTGGTCTTGGTCTGGCCCAGCGTCAGTTCCGAGAACAAACTGCGGCCGCCCGACAGGTTCATGCGCGCGCCGCCATAGAAGTTGACGCGGTTCGCTTCGGCGTGGATGCCGACGCGGTCGTACTGGTCATAACGGCACAGGCCGTCGACCAGGGTGGCGCAGCCGGCCACCGGGGTGCTGAAGGACTTGCCCGCCAGCGCCGGGTCGCGGTAGTTGGCCGGGTAGCGGTCGACGTAATTGCCCGGATACGAATAGGTCGAGGTGACGCCGAAGCTCGGGTTGACGTATTCCTTGTACCAGGCCGGCACCGTGTTCTCGACCGCGCGGTCCGAGTACGGATGGCGGTGGTAGCCTTCGATGTGGCCGAACACGTTGAAGCCGTCTTTGTTGAGGTCGCCAAAGCCCGAGGTCAGCGACGCGGTCTGGTCCTTGTCCAGGTTGTGGTTGAGCAGCGACTGGCGCGTGCTGGCGCGCACTGTCGTGCCCTGGAATTCTTTTTTGGTGATGATGTTGATCACACCGGCGACCGCGTCCGAGCCGTACACGGCGGAGGCGCCGTCGAGCAGGATCTCGACGCGGTCGATGATCTCGGCCGGCATGGCGTCGATATTGACGAAGGTTTCCTGGCCACCGTCGGCCAGGCCGTAGTTCGAGACGCGGCGGCCGTTCAGCAGGGTCAGGGTCGAACCCTTGCCGAGATTCCGCAGCGATACGCCGGAGGCGCCGCTGGCGAACGAGTTGCCGCCGCCGAGGTCGGACAGCGCGCCGGTGTTCGACGTCAGGGTATCGAGCACGTCCTTGACGGTGCTGGCGCCGATGGTCGCGATTTCATCGCGGCCGATGACCTGCACCGGCGACGACGTTTCCGCATCCACCGCGCGCTTGATGTTGGAGCCGGTGACGATGACTTTCTGGACGCTGGGGCCGTTGATATCCGGGCCGCTTTGCTGTGCTTGGGCAAATTGCAAGGAGCCGATGGCCAGCGCGACAGCCACCACACTTTTTTTCCGCAACAAATGTTGATTCACGTTTTCCCTCTTTATTATCTTTTAATGCCATGCATTGGTTAGGCATGGTGATTAACACCGTGCATTTGTATGCACGGCGATTTAAGTTTGTCAGAGGAAATTGAACATTTACAGAAATTTATGCCCCCAGAGCATGAGTACCGCCCACTTGTTGTTTTTTTATGACAATTTTGTTACGTAACGATATAACCATGAAATAAAAAAACCCCGCCGGGGCAAGCCGGCAGGGTTGTTCGCTCAGGGTTCGGGTTCGAACCCGTGGAGGGAAGGATTACTTCGCGTTCATCAGCGCCACGGTGGTATCCAGCATGCGGTTGCTGAAACCCCACTCGTTGTCGTACCACGACGACACCTTCACCAGGCGGCCCGAGACCTTGGTCAGGGTCGAATCGAAGTTCGACGATGCCGGGTTGTGGTTGTAGTCGACCGAGACCAGCGGTGCGCTGTTGTAGGTCAGGATGCCGGCCAGCGGGCCTTCGGCAGCCGCCTTCATCAGGCTGTTGATTTCTTCGACGGTGGTGTCGCGCTTGGCGATGAAGGACAGGTCGACGATCGACACGTTGATGGTCGGCACGCGGATCGCGTAGCCGTCCAGCTTGCCGTTCAGTTCCGGCAGCACCAGGCCGACCGCGGCGGCGGCGCCGGTCTTGGTCGGGATCATCGAGTGGGTGGCCGAACGGGCGCGGCGCAGGTCTTCGTGCATCACGTCGGTCAGCACCTGGTCGTTGGTGTAGGCGTGGACGGTGGTCATCAGGCCGTTTTCCAGGCCGATGGCGTCGTTCAGCGGCTTGACCAGCGGGGCCAGGCAGTTGGTGGTGCAGGACGCGTTCGAGATCACGGTGTCCGACGCTTTCAGCACCTCGTGGTTGACGCCGTAGACGATGGTGGCGTCGACGTCCTTGCCGCCCGGTGCCGAGATGATGACTTTCTTGGCGCCGCCCTTCAGGTGGGCCGAGGCTTTTTCCTTGGTGGTGAAGAAGCCGGTGCACTCCAGCACCACGTCCACGCCCAGCTCGCCCCAGCCGATCTCGGCCGGGTTGCGCTGCGCGAACACGCGGATGCGGTCACCGTTGACGATCATGAAGTCGCCGTCGACTTCGACGGTGCCGGGGAACTTGCCGTGGGTGGTGTCGTAGCGGGTCAGGTGGGCGTTCGATTCCGAGTTGCCGAGGTCGTTGATCGCCACGATCTGGATGTCCTGCTTCTTGCCGCCTTCGTAGAAAGCACGCAGGACAT
>JAKOOD010000336.1 GCA_022701635.1 Burkholderiaceae bacterium
CGCGCGATTTCCGAAGTCATCACCCGGAATGGCATCGGCGATGGCGCCATGTCGCTGCCCAGCCTGCAGGCACTGCGCGCGCGCCTGGTCGATCTCGGCCACGTCGATGCCTTCGACCTGCCGGGCGTGAAACGCGAGCGCGTGATCGTGATGGCGGGCGGCCTCGCCATCCTGATCGGCGTGATGCAGGAGCTGGGAGTGCACGCCATGAATGCGATCAATGCGGGTGTGCGCCTCGGTGTGCTGTCCGACCTCGAATTGCGCGCCAACCGCCTCGACCGCCGCGACCAGGCGATCCAGGACTGCATGCGCCGCTTCGGCATCGACGCCGGCCGCGCCACGCGCACCGCGGCCATCGCCGCCAAGCTGTTCGACCGCCTGGCGCCGCAGGACGAGACGGCGAGGTTGCAACTGCGGCCGCTCCTGATGCGCGCCAGCATGCTGCACGAGGTCGGCCTGTCGGTATCGCATACCGGCGCCCACAAGCACGCCGCCTACATCGTCGAACATGCCGACCTGCCGGGTTTCACCGCGCGCGAACAGCGCCTGATGAGCGCCATCGTGCTGGGCCAGAAGGGCAACCTGCGCAAGGTGCGCGAGGCGCTCGCCGTGCCCGACCTGGCCAAGGCGGTGCTGGCGCTGCGCCTGGCCGCGGTGTTCATGCACGCGCGCATCGACGCCGAAGCCGACGCCCTGCGCCTGCGCATGAAGGGCCGCATCGAGATCGAGATGCCGCGTGGCTGGCTGCGCCAGCATCCGACCGTGGCCAGCTGGTTCGAGAAGGAAGCCGCGGCCTGGGGCGAGGTCGGGGTCAACCTGCAGGTGGTGCAATCGAGCTGATAAGGCTCAGCGTCCGCCGGACACGTCGATGAAGCTGCCGGTGGTATAGGACGCTTCGTCCGAGACCAGCCATAGCACCGCGCGCGCCACCTCCAGCGCATCGCCGCCGCGTCCCAGCGGCACCGACGACCGCAGCCGCGCGATGCGTCCCGGCTCGCCGCCGCTGGCATGCATGGCCGTGTCGATCAGTCCCGGGCGCACGCCGTTCACGCGGATGCCTTCTTGGGCCACTTCCTTCGACAAGCCGATCGTCAGCGTATCCAGCGCGGCCTTGGACGCCGCATAGTCGACGTATTCGTTGGGCGAGCCGAGGACGGCCGCGCGCGACGACACGTTGACGATCGCGCCGCCGCTGCCGCCATGGCGCGTCGACATCCGGCGCAGCGCTTCGCGCGCGCACAGGAAAGGACCGGTGACGTTGGTGGCCAGGATGCGGTTGAGGCGCGCCGCATCCATCTGCTCGACCCGCATCTGGTGTTCGAGGATGCCGGCGTTGTTGACCAGCGCCGCCAGGCGGCTGCCGTCGCGCGCGCAATGGGCATCGACCTCGGCGAACAGGCGCACCACCTCGGCTTCGACGGCGACATCGGACTGCACGGCAAACGCGCTGCCGCCTGCGGCCTGGATCGCGTCGACCACGCCCCGGGCCGCGGCGGCATCGCTGCGGTAGTTCACGCAGACCCGGTAGCCGCGTTCGGCGGCGAGCAGGGCACAGGCGGCGCCGATGCCGCGTCCGGCGCCGGTGATGAGGATCGTGGCGTTCATATTCATAGTCTAGCATCCCGGCTATACTCGGTGCCGACCTACCTACACAATCAAAAAGGAGACCCACCCATGCCGTATGCAGTCCGTACCCGTCCCGTCGCCGCGCTGATGTCGCTGGCGCTGCTGTCTTCCGTATTGCCCGCCGTAGCCAGCGCGGCACCGGCCTGCACCGGCCAGGCGCCGTCGGGCGAACTCACGGCCCAGCGCATCGCCGCCGTGCAGCCGACGCGCAAGGATCCCGGCCTGTACGAAGGCGCGGTGTGGGTCAAGGATGCCCTGTACTTCTCGGACTTCAGCTTCGGCCCCGGCTTCCCGTCGCGCATCCGCAAGCTGGGCCCGGACGGCAGCGTGAGCACCGCGTTCGAGGACAGCGGCAGCAACGGCCTGGCGATCGACGCCGAGGGCCGGCTGGTGGTGGCCAGCCACAAGGACAAGGCGCTGATGCGCTACACGCTGGACGGCAAGCGCACGCCGATCGCCCAGCGCTACCAGGGCCAGGTCTTCAATTCGCCGAACGACATCGCCATCGCGGCGGACGGCACCATTTACTTCACCGATCCCGATTACCAGAAGACGGCGGCGCCGGGCGGCCAGCCGGTGACCGGCATCTACCGCGTCGCCGTCGATGGCAAGGTCACGCTGGTCGACGGCAGCCGCAAGAACCCGAACGGCATCGCGCTGTCCCCGAGCGGCGACGTGCTGTACGTGAACGCCAGCGACGGCCTGCTGAAAGCCTACCCGATCGTGAACGGCGTGCCGGGGCCGGGGCGCGACCTGGTCAAGGGCCTGGCGGTGGCCGACGGGATGACGCTGGATTGCCACGGCAACCTGTACGTCACCGAGCACGAGGTCAAACGCGTGCGCGTGTTTTCGCCGCAGGGCAGGGAGCTGGCGACGATCCGCGTCGATGCCAACATCACCAATGCGGCCTTCGGCGGTGCTGACGGCAAGACCCTGTACCTGACCGGCGCCGGTGCGCTGTGGCAGGTGCCGCTGCAGGTGACCGGCGCACCCTACTGACCCATACCAGTGCTGTCAGGCATCGGATTGGTATTGCAGCGACACGCATCGACGCTGGCCGTCAAGCTGTCACGCGCATGACCACTGAAGCGAACTGGTATTTCAAAAAAACCATTTCTTGAAACCACTTGACCCCATATTTACGCGGTGGGAGCCTAGGTAACGCCAGTCGGCACACGGCGCAACCATCGAGTGGATAGAGGAGAGGTGAAAATGAGAAATCCCAGCACGGGCAGTCTTGTCACTGCCCTGGTAATCGGTACATTGGCAGGGTGTGGCGGCGGCGACGCTCAATATCCGGCAGCCGGACAATCGGCCCGGCTGTTGGCCACCACCAGCCAGTCGTGTCCGGCCTGGAGCGCGAGCGCCGTCTACACGGCCGGCATGTGCATCACCTACCAGAACAAGGTCTACACCGCCAAGTGGTGGACCCAGGGCAACGTGCCCGGCACCGAGGAATGGGGCCCCTGGGCCCTGCAGACCACCACGCCGACGCCGACGCCCGACCCGACGCCGAACCCGACGCCGACCCCGGCACCCACCGGCTTCGTGTTCGGTCCGTACAAGGACGTCACGATCAACCTGAACTGGAATACCAACGTGCTGTCGACCAAGGTCACCGGCACCCTGCAGCCGCTGCTGGGCGTGATGCCGGCCAAGCTGAATACCGTCACCTGGTCGTTCGCGACCGGCGAGTGCGGCAGCGAGAACTGGGGCGGGGTGCAGGGCCAGTCGCTGGCCAGCGCCAACGTCCAGAACTTCGTCAATGCCGGCAAGACCTACATCCTGTCGACCGGCGGCGCGGCGGGCTCCTTCACCTGCGGTTCCGACGCCGGCTTCAGCACCTTCATCCAGCGCTACTACAGCGCCAACCTGCGCGGCGTGGACTTCGACATCGAAGCCGGCCAATCGCAGACCGTGATCAACAGCCTGATCCAGCGGGTCAAGGTGGCGCAGGCCAATTATCCGAACCTGCGTTTCAGCTTCACGCTGGCGACCCTGGGCGGCAGCGCCGCGCAAAACCTGGGCAGCACCGGCGTCAACGTCATGAATGCGATCAAGGCGGCCGGGCTGAGCAATTACTACGTCAACCTGATGGTGATGGATTACGGCACCGCCGGCACATCGGTGTGCACGCTGGGCAGCAACGGCAAGTGCGACATGGGCCAGTCCGCCATCCGCGCCGCGGTCAGCCTGCACGATTACTGGGGCGTGCCGTACAACCGCATCGAGCTGACGCCGATGATCGGCGGTAACGACACCATCGACGAAACCTTCTCGCTGGCCGACGTCGACCGGGTGACCGCCTGGGCCAAGACCAACGGCCT
>JAKOOD010000230.1 GCA_022701635.1 Burkholderiaceae bacterium
CGGTGCCGCTGGCGCAGCTGCAGGGCTGCCGCTACGCCCGCTACTGATATAAACACGAGGGGCTGACAAAGCCTTCAGGGCAAGGGCTGCGGCCCGCCGACGCATCGTCGAAGACAGTACGCGAGTACGGCGAGACGATGCAACCCAGCCCTGAAGGCTTTGCCGGCCCCTCGATGCCCCGCAGAGGGCAGGGAGACGAGATGAGACAAGCATGGATCGCGGGCCTGCGCAAGCGCGCCTCGCTGGTGGCCACCCTGGCCGTATTCGCTGCCGGCAGCGCCGGCGTCGTGCAGCCGGCGTGGGCGCTGGGCGAGCGCCAGTTCGTGCGCTTCGACAGCGGCCAGGCCGGCGTGGCGCTGGCCGGCGGCCGCGCGCCGGCGCGCCTGCTGCTGGATCCGGACGAGTTCGCGGGCGTGCGCCGCGCCGCGGCCGACCTGCAGGCCGATATCGCCCGCGTCGGCGGCACGCGGCCGGCATTGCTGCAGGCGGCTTCGGCGCGCAAGGACAGCGGTGACCTGGTCATCGTCGGCACGCTCGGCAAGAGCGCGCTGGTCGACCGCCTCGCGCGCGAAGGCCGCCTCGACACCAAGTCCCTGCGCGGCAAGTGGGAAGGCTACCTGATCCAGACCGTGCGCAACCCGCTGCCGGGCGTGGCGCGGGCACTGGTGATCGCCGGCAGCGACAAGCGCGGCACCATCTTCGGCCTGTACACGGTGTCCGAGCAGATCGGGGTCTCGCCCTGGCACTGGTGGGCCGACGTGCCGGTGCAGCGCCACCCCACGCTGGTGATCCCGGACGGCACCCGGGTCGAGGATGCGCCGGTGGTGCGCTACCGCGGCATCTTCCTGAACGACGAGGCGCCGGCGCTGTCGGGCTGGGCCAAGGAAAAGTTCGGCGGCTTTAACCACCGCTTCTACGAAAAAGTCTTCGAACTGCTGCTGCGCATGCGCGCCAACTATATCTGGCCGGCGATGTGGGGCAACGCCTTCTACGACGACGACGCGGACAATGGCCGCCTGGCCGACGACATGGGTATCGTGATCGGCACCTCGCACCACGAGCCGATGATGCGCGCCCACGCCGAATGGGCGAAATACGGCAAGGGGCCGTGGGACTACAAGCGCAACGAGAGCGTGCTGCGCGACTTCTGGCGGAAAGGGCTGGAACGCAGCGCCGGCTTCGACAAGGTCATCACGCTCGGGATGCGCGGCGACGGCGACGAGCCGATGTCGGAAGAATCCAACGTGGCGCTGCTGCAGAAGATCGTCGGCGACCAGCGCGCGCTGATCCGGCGGCAGACCGGGAAGCCGCTGGCGGACACCCCGCAGCTGTGGGCGCTGTACAAGGAAGTCCAGGATTACTACGAAAAGGGCATGCGCGTGCCGGACGACGTGACCCTGCTCTGGTGCGACGATAACTGGGGCAACATCCGGCGCCTGCCGACCGCGGAAGAGCGCAAGCGTCCCGGCGGGGCCGGCATCTACTACCACTTCGACTACGTCGGCGGCCCGCGCTCCTATAAATGGATCAACGTGACGCCGCTGCCGAAAGTGTGGGAGCAGATGCGCCAGGCCTGGCGCTACGGCGCCGACCGGCTGTGGATCGTCAACGTCGGCGACCTGAAACCGATGGAAGTGCCGACCGAATTCTTCCTGAACTATGCCTGGAACCCGGCCGCCTGGCCGGCGGCGCGCCTGCCCGACTACCTGTCGCTGTGGGCCACGCGCGAATTCGGCGCCGAACACGCCGGCGAGATCGCCGCGCTGGTCGAGGGCTACGCCCGCTTCAACGGCCGCCGCAGGCCAGAGCAGCTGGCGCCGGAGACCTTCAGCGCGCTGCATTACCGCGAGTCCGAGCGCGTGGTGGCCGAGTGGAACGCGCTGGCCGAGCGCGCGCGCAAGCTGGCCGCGCAGCTGCCGGCCGCGCAGCGCGACGCCTTCTTCCAGCTGGTGCAATACCCGGTCGAGGCGTCCGCCAACCTCAACGCGCTGTATGCGACGGTGCAGCTGAACCGCCTGCACGCCGACCAGGGCCGCGCGGACACCAATGCGTTGGCGGCGCGCGCCCGCGACCTGTTCGCGCGCGACGCCGAGCTGGCGCGCCGTTACCAGCAGGACGTCGCCGGCGGCAAGTGGCACCACATGATGTCGCAGACCCACATCGGCTATACGAGTTGGAAGGACCCGGCCACCAACATCATGCCGGCGGTGCGCGAGATCGCGCCGGCGTCCGCGGCGCAACCGGCGCTGGGCGTGGCGGTCGAGGGCAGCGCGGGGGCGTGGCCGGCGGCCAGTACGCTGGTTCTGCCGGCGCTGGATCCGTTTGCGCAGATGTCGCCCTATATCGACGTGTTCAACCGCGGCAGCGCGCCGCTGCGCTATACGGTCAGTGCCGACCAGCCCTGGGTGAAGCTGAGCCAGGCCGGCGGCACGGCCGAGCAGTCCGCGCGCATCGACGTCGGCGTCGACTGGACACGGGTGCCGGCCGGGACCACGCAGGCGCAGGTGAGGGTCGCCGCCGCCGATGGCCAGTCGGCGACGGTGCTGCTGCCGCTGCGCCACGCCGATGCGCGGGCAGCGATGGGCGACGCCGCCGGCTTCGTCGAGAGCGGCGGCGTGGTGGCGATCGAGGCCGAGCACCATGCGCGCGCCGTGGCACCGGCCGGGCGCGAATGGTTGCGCGTGCCGGGCCACGGCCTCACGCTGTCCGGCATGACGACGCTGCCGGCCGAAGCCCCGGCGGCCACGCTGCGGGACGGCATGCGCCTCGAGTACGACGTCACGCTGTTCGAGCCGGGCAAGGTCAAGGTGCAGGCGACGCTGGCGCCGACGTTGAAATTCCGTCCGGGTGACGGCTTCCGTTATGCGGTGTCGTTCGACGACGAGCCGCCGCGCATCGTCAACGTGCATGCGGATGCATCGGAACGGTATTGGGAAAAGATCGTCTCGGATGGGGCGGCGCGCCTGTTGTCCGAACACGAGATCGCGCGGCCGGGGCGGCACACGCTCAAGTTCTGGGCGCTGGATTCGGGCCTGGTGCTGCAGCGCCTGGTGATCGATGCCGGCGGCCTGCAGCCGAGTTACCTGGGACCGCCGGAGAGCCTGCGCCGCCCGTGAGGCGGGCGGGAACGAGGGCAAAGGCAGGCCGCCGAGTCGGCAGCCTGCCCGCCGCCGGGATCAGGTTCGGGCGGCGGCGCGTGCCGGCATCGCCCGCATCGCATCCGCAATCGCCGCGCGCAGCGGCTTGGCACGCAGCGCGCCATCGTAGGGCAGCGGGCGCATCGGCAGCTTGTCGGTGCGCGGCGCTTCGTCCCAGGTCTGCAGCCAGCTGATGTTGTCGGCCATGCCCCACAGCAGGAAGTCGCGCAGGCCCGGGTACGAGAGCGTCAGGTCCAGGTAGTCGCGGGCGGCGGCGGCCACGCCGGCGTCGCGCTTGGCGATGTCGGCCGGCAGGCGGCGGTCGTTGACGTCGAACTCGGTAATCAGGAGATCGTAGCCCATGCCCGTCACCTGGTCGAGGAAACGGCGCCATTCGGGCAGGTCGGCCTTGCCGCGGTCGGCGCTTTCGTCCCAGGAGCCGATGTGGCTCTGCAGGCCGAGCGCGTGGATCGGGGTACCGCGCTTCTTCAGCTCGGCCAGCATGGCGAGCACGCCGGCGCGGTGCTTGGCGCTGCCGGTATCGCCGCGCATGTAGTCGTTGTAGACCAGTTGCGCGTGCGGCGCGTATTCGTGTGCGAGGCGGAAGGCGAGGTCGATCTGGTCGATGGGACCGTTGCCGGCGCCGCCGAAGGCGCGGGTCAGCGCGTTCTGGCGCTGCTTGCCGTCGGCCGGATCGATCGCTTCGTTGACCACGTCCCAGCTCTTGATGGCGCTGCCGAAGTGCTGGCACACGGTCTGGACGTGCTTGCGCATCAGGCGCTCGGCGCCCCCTTTCGGCTGGCTGCCGAAATCCTCTTTCGCCACCCAGGCCGGCAGCCATTTCTCGGCTTGCCAGAACAGGTTGTGGCCGCGCATCTCCATGCCCTTGTCGCGCGCCCAGCCCAGCAGGGCGTCGGCCCGGCCGAAGTTGTTGACGTCGCGGCGCGGTTCCAGCGCCTGCCATTTCATTTCGTTCTCGGCCACGATGATGCCGCATTCGCGTTCGACCAGCGCGCGGTAGGCGGCATTGCCGAACTGGTTGGGGCCGGCGCTGATGGCGGTGCCGAAGCGCAGGCCTTTGG
>JAKOOD010000338.1 GCA_022701635.1 Burkholderiaceae bacterium
GCCGCCTGCTCGGCTACCTGCCGCAGGATTTCGGGGTCTACCCGAAAGTGAGCGCCTATGAATTGCTCGACCATTTCGCGCAATTGAAAGGCCTGTCGCAGCGCGGGCCGCGGCGCGAAGTCGTCGATGGCCTGCTCCAGCAGACCAACCTGTTCGAGGTGCGCCACCAGAAGCTCGGCACCTTTTCGGGCGGCATGCGCCAGCGTTTCGGCATCGCCCAGGCGTTGCTGGGCGACCCGCAGCTGATCATCGTCGACGAACCTACCGCCGGCCTCGACCCGCAGGAGCGGGTACGCTTCCACAACCTGCTGTCCGACATCGGCGACGACAAGACCGTGATCCTGTCGACCCACATCGTGTCCGACGTGGCCGACCTGTGCGCCAACATGGCGATCATCAACAAGGGCCACGTGCTGCTGTGCGGCGAACCGGCGCGCCTGATCGAAGGCATCGAAGGCCGGATCTGGGCGCGCTTCGTCACCAAGCAGGACCTGCCCGACTTCCAGAAGCGCCACACCGTGATCTCGACGCGCCTGCTGACCGGCCGCCCGCTGGTCCACGTGTATGCCGAGCGCTACCCGGGCGACGATGTCGAGCCGATCCACCCGACCCTCGAGGACGTGTACTTCGCCACCATCGCCGGCCGCCACAACGCCCTGCCGGGCAACTGCTGACGCCATGCGTGCCCTGTTCGCCATTGCCGCCTTCGAAGCGCGCCAGCGCCTCAAGCTGCTCTCCACCTGGGTCTATTTCCTGGTCTTCCTGGCGCTGGCGATGCTGTGGATGGGCGCGGCCGGCGGTGCCTTCCGCGACGCCAGCATCTCGTTCGGCGGCCGGGTCCTGATCAACGCCCCGCGCCAGATCGCGATCTGCGCCTCCGTCCTCGGCTGCCTGGGCGTGGTGGTGGTGGCCGCCCTGATGGGGCGCTCGGTGCAGCAGGATTTCGAGCACGAGATGCACCACTTCTTCTTCAGCGCGCCGATCCCCAAGCACGCCTACGTGTTCGGCCGCTTCCTCGGCGCGCTGGCGACGCTGGCCGTGATCTTCTCGGCGATCCTGCTCGGCCACCTGCTGGGCAGCCTGCTGCCGGGGATCGATCCGGCCCGGGTCGGGCCGTTTTCATTCGCGGGCTACCTGCGCCCCTACCTGTTCACGCTGCTGCCCGACCTGTTCATCTTCGGCGCCATCTTCTTCATGCTGGCGGCGCTGACGCGGCGCATGCTGCCGGTGTACGTGGCCAGCGTGGTCATGATGATCGGCTACATCGTCGCGCCTTCGCTGGCGCGCGACCTCGACTACAAGACGCTGGCCGCCCTGATCGACCCGTTCGGCACCACCGCCCTGCTGCGCCTGACCGAGTACTGGAGCGTGGCCGAGCGCAACGCCGCCCAGATCCCGTTCGAGGGCGTGTTCCTGGTCAACCGCCTGGCGTGGTCGCTGTTCGCGCTGGCGGTGCTGGTGCTGGGCTACTGGCGCTTCTCCTTCGTTTCCACGTTATCGGGAAGGCGCGGAACCCGTTCAGAGGGTGGCATAGCCCACCTCGGAACGGGTTCCGCGCCGGTGTATGCCATTGCCGACATCCGCCCGCGTCCCGACTTCGCCGCGCGCAGCCTGGGCCTGCTGCTGGCCAGGAGCAGCTGGCTGAATTTCCGCGAAGCGGTCAAGAACGTGTACTTCGCCGTGATCGCGCTGGCCGGCGTGCTGGTGCTGGTGGCGAGTTCCTTCGGCCTGGGCGCCATCTACGGCACCAAGACCTATCCGGTCACCTACATGCTGCTGGAGCTGATCCGCGACGTGTTCGCGCTGTTCGTGCTGGTGGTCACCGCGCTGTATGCGGGCGAGATGGTGTGGCGCGAGCGCGAGGCGCGCATGGGCCAGATGATCGATGCGCTGCCGGTGCCGAGCTGGCTGCCGCTGGCGGCCAAGACCATCGCGCTGGTCGGCCTGCAGGCGCTGCTGCTGGGGGTGGCGATGCTGTGCGGGATGGCGATCCAGCTGGCCCACGGCTACCTGGCGCTGGAACCCGGCCTGTACCTGCACACCCAGTTCGGCATCCTGCTGCCGCAGTACGCGCTGCTGGCGGTGCTGGCGATCGCGCTGCAGGTCATCATCAACCAGCGCTACATGGCATATTTCGCGCTGGTGCTGTACTACGTCGCCACCCTCACCCTGTCCGGGTTCGGATTCGGGCATCCGATGCTGTTGTACGCGAACCTGCCGGACATTACCTATTCGGCGATGAACGGCTTCGGCAACGCGCTGCCGCTGCGGCGCGCGCTGCTGGCCTACTGGGGCGGCGCGGCGCTGATGCTGGCGACGCTGGCGCTGCTGCTATGGCCGCGCGGCGCCAGCGACAGCCTCAAGGAGCGCCTGCACCTGGCGCGGCGCCGCCTGCGCCTGCCGGTGCTGGCGGCGTTCGGCATCGGCGCCCTGCTGTTCGGCGGCAGCGGCGCCCTGCTGTGGTACAACCTCGAACACCTGGGCGCCTATCAAACGGCATGGCGCCAGGATGCGCTGCGCGCCGCGTACGAGCAGCGCTACAAGAAGAGCCTGGCCACGCTGGCGCAGCCGCGCATCGCCGCGGTGCGCCTGCAGGTCGACATCGTGCCCGAGACGCGCACCCTCAAGGTCCATGGCTTCTACCAGCTGGACAACCGCAGCGGCCAGCCGATCCGCGACATCGTCGTGACGATGCAGCCGGGCCCGACGCTGCGGCCGCGCCTGTCGCAGCCGGCACGGCAGGTAGCCGCCGACCCGGAGCACGGCGTCTGGCGCTATGTGCTGGACACGCCGCTGCCGCCGGGCGCGCGCATGGGATTCGATTTCGAGATGGAAGACGCCCCCGGCGGCATCCTCGGCCTGGGCCGCGACACCGCGGTGGTCGGCAACGGCACCTATTTTTCGAACGCGATCCTGCCCCACATCGGCTACCAGCCCTTCATGGAGTTGCAGGACGACCGCGACCGCCGCCGCCACGGCCTGGGTCCGCGCCCGCGCATGGCGGCGCGCGAAGACGGCGCCGCGCGCGCCAACAACTACCTCGGCAACGACGCCGACTGGATCGGCTTCGATGCCGTGGTCAGCACCAGCGCGGACCAGACCGTGGTGGCACCGGGCACGCTCGAGCAGGAGTGGATGGCCAAGGGCCGCCGCTACTTCCACTTCCGCATGGACAAGCCGATCCTGAACGTCTACACCTTCCAGTCGGCGCGCTACGAAGTGCGCCACGACCGCTGGCAGGACACGACCATCGACGTCTACTACCACCCGGGCCACGACTTCAACGTCGACCGCATGATCCGCGGCGCCAAGGCGGCGCTGGCCTATGGCTCGAGGCAATTCAGCCCCTACCAGCAGCGCGAGCTGCGCATCGCCGAATTCCCGCGCTACGCGTCCTTCGCCCAGGCCGCGCCGGGCACCATCCCGTTCTCGGAAAGCGCCGGCTTCATCGCGAAGGTCGATCCGGATTCGCGCAAGGACATCGACTATCCGTATTACGTCAGTGCGCACGAGGTCGGGCACCAGTGGTGGGGCCACCAGATCGTCGGTGCCGACGCGCGCGGTTCCACCGTGCTGTCGGAAAGCCTGGCCGAGTACACCGCGCTGATGACGATGAAGAACACGGTCGGCGCCGGCAGGATGCGGCGCTTCCTGCGCTACGACCTCGACGAATACCTGATGGGCCGCGCCACCGAGAACAAGAAGGAGCTGCCGCTGGCGCAGAACGAAAACCAGGGTTACATCCACTACCGCAAGGGCAGCCTGGCGATGTACCTGCTGCAGGACCTGCTGGGCGAGGACGTGGTCAATGGCGTGCTGCACGGGCTGCTGGCCGATTTCGCCTTCCGGGCGGCGCCCTACCCGACGGTGTCGACGCTGGTCGAGCGCCTGCGCGCCGTCACCCCGCCCGACAAGGCTTACCTGATCGACGACCTGTTCGAATCGATCGTCCTGTACGAGAATCGCGCCGACAGCGCCACGGCGCGGCGCCTGCCGGATGGCCGCTATGCGGTCACGATCCATGCCACTGCGGGCAAGATGCGCGCCGGCGAACTGGGCGAGGAAAAGCCGGCCGCGCTGGACGATTACATCGAATTCGGCGTCGACGACAGCGACGGCAACCCGCTGGCGCGCGAGCGGCGCCGGGTGACGTCGGGCGCGCAGACCGTGATCTTGACCGTGCGAGGAAGGCCGGCGCGGGCCGGCATTGACCCCGACAATAAGTTGATTGACAGAAAGCCCACAGACAACATGTTACCTGTCGACATGCCTTAGAGTTCCAGATATTATTCAACCATATTTGTGTCAGGAGCATTACGAATGTCTACCGTTGCCGAACTGGCTGTCGAGATCCAGCAACTGTCCGCTGCGGACAAGCACGACCTGCTGCGCTTGCTGTTGACGGATAGCGACGAGCCCGAGCAGGATGCCGACGAAGCCTGGCGTGCCGAGATCGTGCGCCGTGTGAAAGCCATCCACAATGGCGAAGCGGCGCTGCGCGCGTTGCAGGAGGACTGACACCGGCAGGATGCGTGCCGCGCCCTTCGTGGCGCCGGGCGTAAAAAAACCGCGACGCCGGATGGGTCGCGGTTTTTTTATTGTCCCTCAGGTCGCTCGTACAAAACCGCTATCCTGAAAAACCGTCGCCCCTGCGAAGGCAGGGGCCCAAGTTTGATGCGCAGTCGAAGCGCGTGCATCCTGGGCCCCTGCCTGCGCAGGGGCGACGTTCAGGGGAAGCGGGCCGCAATCAGGCGGTGACTTTTTTCGCCGCCGCCGCCTTCTTTACCGGCGCCTTCTTCGCCGCTACCGTCTTGGCCGCCGTAGTCTTGGTCGCCGCGGTCTTGGTCGCCGCCTTGGTGGCGATCGGCTTGGCGGCAGGCTTGCGCGCCGTGGTCTTGGCCACCGCAGTACCGCCGCCCTCTTCGCCCTCGCCGGCGTCGGCCTTGCCCTTCGCACCCGGCTTGGCCTTGCGCTCCTCGAACTCGAAGCTGATCTTGCCGTCCTTGCCGCGCACCAGGTACGCCTTGAACGGACGGCGCGTGCGCTGCGACACGAAGCCCGGCAGCAGGTCGGTCTTGCCCTCGTTCAGCAGCTTGGCCATCTGCTCGGGCAGGATTTCCTGTTGCAGGATGATGCGGCCGCTGCGGAAATCGCAGGTCTTCGGCTTGGCGACCTGGTGTTCGCACACATAGGCCAGGCCCATTTCGTAGACGCCACCGTTGCATTTCGGGCACGGACCGAGCGCGGTCTGGCCGGTGAAGTCGACGCCTTCGCCCTCTTCGCCCTCGTCCTGGTCCTGGCCAAAGTCGAATTCCAGCTTGAAGTTGCGGATCTCTTCGTCGCGCACGATGCGCAGGATGGCGGCGAACGGACGGCCCATCTTCGAGCGGAAGCCCTGCAGCGGACCGATGGTGCGGTTCTGCAGGAGTTCCTCGACTTCCTCGATCTCGAACTGGCGCCCGCCGGGTACCTTGGTCATCGAGAAATCGCACTGGGTGCAGGCGAAGCGGCGGTAGTTTTCCTTGACCACGCCGGCGCAGTTCGGGCACGGCGTCTTGAGGGTCGCGTATTCGCCCGGGATGGTGTCGTTGCTGTACTCCTTGGCACGCTTGACGATGATTTCCGTCATCTCGGCGATCTCACGCATGAATTCCTCGCGCGAAATCTTGCCTTTTTCCATCTGCGACAGCTTGTATTCCCAGTCGCCGGTCAGTTCGGGGGCGGTCAGCTCGTTCACGCCCAGGCCGCGCAGCAGCGTCATCAGCTGGAATGCCTTGGCGGTCGGGATCATCTCGCGGCCTTCGCGGATCAGGTATTTCTCGGTCAGCAAGCCTTCGATGATGGCCGCGCGCGTGGCCGGCGTGCCCAGGCCCTTGCCCGCCATGGCATCGCGCAGCTCGTCGGAGTCGACCAGCTTGCCCGCGCCTTCCATCGCCGACAGCAGCGTCGCTTCGTTGTAGCGTGCCGGCGGTTTCGTCACCAGCGCGTTCGGCGTGACCTTGTCCGTGCTGACCTGCTCGCCCTTGGCGACCGCGACCAGGCTGGCGCCGTCCTTGTCGTCGCCGGTGGTGTCCTTGCCGTACACCGCCAGCCAGCCGGGGTTGGTCATCACCTTGCCCTCGGTCTTGAACTGGTGGCCGGCGACTTCGGTGAAGCGGGTCGTGACCAGGAACTCGGCGGCCGGGAAGAACACGGCCATGAAACGGCGCGTGACCAGGTCGTACAGCTTCTGTTCCGGCTCGGACAGGTTCTTCGGCACCACGCCGGTCGGGATGATCGCGAAGTGGTCCGAGATCTTGCTGTTGTCGAAGATACGCTTGTTCGGCTTGACCCAGCCCTTGTCGAGGATCTGCTTGGCGAACTGGTGGTAGTTCGCATTGCCTTTCAGCACCTCGAGCGTGGTCTTGACGGTGCCGATGTAGTCTTCCGGCAGCGCACGCGCATCGGTACGCGGGTAGGTCAGCACCTTGTGCTTTTCGTACAAGGCCTGGGCCAGGCCCAGCGTGTTCTTGGCCGAGAAGCCGAAGCGGCCGTTGGCTTCGCGCTGCAGCGAGGTCAGGTCGAACAGGGCCGGCGCCATCGAGGTGGTCGGCTTCGATTCCTCGGTGACGCTACCCGGCTTGCCCTGGCAGGCGGCGACGATGGCATCGGCTTCCGCCTTGCTCCACAGGCGCTCTGGACGGCGTTCCGGATCGTTTTCGTCCTTCTTGAACTTGGTGTCGAGCCAGCGTCCTTCGTACATGCCGGCGGCGGCGCCGAACTCGGCACGCACTTCCCAGTAGTCGCGCGGCACGAAGCGGCGGATCTTTTCCTCGCGCTCGACCACGATCGACAGGGTCGGCGTCTGCACCCGGCCGACGGTGGTCAGGAAGAAGCCGCCCTCTTTCGAGTTAAAGGCAGTCATGGCGCGGGTGCCGTTGATGCCGATCAGCCAGTCCGCTTCGGAACGGCAGCGCGCGGCATCGGCCAGCGGCAGCATTTCCTGGTCGCTGCGCAGGTGGGCGAAACCGTCGCGGATCGCGTTCGGGGTCATCGACTGCAGCCACAGGCGCTTGACCGATTGCTTGGCCTTGGCGTTCTGGGCGATCAGGCGGAAGATGAGTTCACCTTCGCGGCCGGCGTCGCATGCGTTGATCAGGGTATCGACGTCCTTGCGCTTGATCAGCTTGTTCAACACCTTGAGGCGCGATTCGGTCTTGGCGATCGGGTTCAGCGCGAAATACGGCGGAATCATCGGCAGGTGGGTGAAGCTCCACTTGCCGCGCTTGACGTCATACTCTTCCGGCACCGCGATTTCCAGCAAGTGGCCGACGGCCGACGACAGCACGTAATCGTCGGATTCGAAATACTCATCGTGCTTGGTAAAGCCGCCGAGCGCCTTGGCGATATCGTTCGCCACGGAAGGCTTTTCGGCAATGATGAGGGCTTTAGTCATAGGGTTGTCTCGTACGTGTTCGGTGGCGGCGGCTCGCGCATCATACAGCAGTCGCTGGATGCGGCCTGACGGGAATCTTGTCCCGTTGATATCTTATTAGTAACAATTGGCAGATAGCGGCAAATGATAAGCGCGTTGGCGCGCTATCCGCAAGTAGGCTGTGCCTGTCTTACTTTTCGGCAAAATACGCTGTACCTTGCCTCAATGCAAGAAAAAACGGGGCCGCAGCCCCGTTTTGTCCATCCACAGCATGGGAATTCAGTGCAGCAAACGCGGCTCCGCATCCTCGTCGTCGGAGCCGAACAGGTCGTCGAACATCAGCGCGTCCGGCTCCTTGCCCTGGCTCCACAGGAGCATCAGGACGATGACCTTCAGCTTGCCGAGGGTGACCGGCGATTCGTCCAGCGCCAGCGCGCGTTCGATGACGATCTCACGCTGCATGGCGCTGAGCAGGCCGGCGAGTTCCAGGAACTGGATGAAGCCGACGGCGGCACTGCCGAGGGTATCGACTTCCTGTGCAATATAAAAACGGGTACCGCTCGATTCGAGGAAAGGATCGACGGCGCTGGCCATTTCGGTCAGTCCGTTCAACCAGTCGAGCGCCTCGGTGATCTCGATATCGTCGAAACCGACGGCAGACAGTTTACGTGCCAGGGCTGCCGGCTCGGGGCAGGCATCGGGACGGTAATACGTCTCGTAGAGGTAGACTAGGATGTCGAACATAGTGACGCTACTGTAGCAGTTAAGCTCGGCGCGGCACAAGTGTGGCACGAAGACAGTTGCCAGGTGGAAAACATCAACGTTGTTTATCGGCCTTATTCACTTCGCTATGTAGTGTCGACATTTCGTGTTGAAATTTGATTTCAATATCCCTGCTGCATATTCTCCGTTTTCCTATTTTTATTCAGTGCGCACGACTCTTTGAAACTGCCCGCCCGGCAGCCGCTCGACCGTGCCGGCAAGTTCCAGCAACAGCAGACGCGTGCTGAGTTCGCCCGGCGTGCCGCCGACCAGCGCCAGCAGGGTGTCGGGTTCGACCGGGTCGTGGCCGAGGGCAGCCAGCAGACTGTCGTCCCCTGCGGACGACGCTGCTTCCGGCGGCGGCGCCGGCAAGCGCGGCAAGGGCCGCCGCCCGGCCAGCGGCGACCAGGCCATCGCCTCCAGCACGTCGCCGGCGCCATCGACCAGCTTGGCGCCTTCGCGGATCAGCAGGTGGCAGCCCTTGGACAGCGCCGCATGGATCGAACCCGGAATCGCGAACACGTCCCGGCCCTGCTCGGCCGCCTGGCGCGCCGTGATCAAGGAGCCGGACTGGGCCGCGGCTTCGACCACCAGCACGCCGGCCGCCAGTCCGCTGATGATCCGGTTACGTTTTGGGAAATTGCCCGGCAACGGCGGCGTACCGACCGGGTAGGCGCTGACGATGCAGCCATCGGCGGCGATGCGCTCGCACAGCGCGCGGTTGCGTGCCGGGTAGACCAGGTCGGGGCCGGTGCCGATCACGGCGACCGTGCTGCCCGCGCCCTTGAGCGCGCCTTCGTGCGCGGCCGCGTCGACGCCCAGCGCCAGGCCGGAGACGATGGCCAGGCCGGCCCGGGACAAGGCTTCGGCGAAAGCCAGCGCATTCGCCTTGCCCTGGCTGCTGGCGTTGCGGCTGCCGACGATGGCCAGCGCGGGGCCGGCCAGCAAATCGGGACATCCTTTTATATAGAGCAGCAGCGGTGGATCGGGGATCGCCGCCAGCAAGTCGGGATAGCCGGGCTGGCCCAGCGCCAGCACCGTGTGGCCGGGCTGGTCGCGCCAGCGCAGCGTGGCGTCGA
>JAKOOD010000421.1 GCA_022701635.1 Burkholderiaceae bacterium
AGGCCAAGTTCGTCGAGGGCACGACCGGCGGCACCCCGGTCATCGGCCAGGACAAGACCGACTGGGCCGGGCTGACGCGGGCGGTGCGCGCGGTCGGCGGGACCGAGTGGATCATCATCGAGCAGGAAGAGTATCCGAACGGGATGGGGCAGCTGGAGACGGTGGCGGCGTCGATGAAGGGGCTGCAGGGGGTGCTGGCGAAGTTGCCGGCAAATTGATCGTCAAAGCAAGCACAGCAACCAGCACAACCAGAACAAACATAACAACGTCATTCCCGCGGAAGCGGGAATCCATACTGAGCCACCGCAGTCAAGCGGGTCGCGGCAAGATAACTTGCACGGCTTCGGCAATTCAGCATGGATTCCCGCCTGCGCGGGAATGACGGCCAAATACCATGAGCCTACCAATCCGCTTCCAGCACATCGTCAAGGACTTCGGCCCGGTCCGCGTCCTGCACGGCGTCGATTTCGCGCTCGAGCCGGGCCGCGTGGTCGGCCTGCTCGGCGAGAACGGCGCCGGCAAGTCGACCCTGATGAAGATCCTGGCCGGCTACGAGCGCCCCAGCGGCGGCCAGCTGGTCGTCGACGGCGTCGAGCGCCGCTTCGCCAATGCGCGCGAGGCCGAGCAGCTCGGCATCGCCCTGATCCACCAGGAATTCAACCTGGCCGAGCACCTGACGATCGCCCAGAACATCTTCCTCGGCCACGAAAAAACGCGCGCCGGCCTGCTCGAGCGCCGCGCCATGGCGCGCGAGGCCGCCGCCTGCCTGGACCAGGTCGGACTCGCGCGCGACCCGGACACCCGCGTGTCCGAGCTGATCGTCGCCGAAAAGCAGCTGGTCGAAATCGCCAAGGCGCTGTCGCGCGACGCCAGGGTCCTGATCATGGACGAACCGACCGCCAGCCTGTCGCCCGGCGAAACCCGCAAGCTGTTCGACCTGATGGCGCGCCTGAAGGGCCAGGGCGTCACCATCGTCTACATCTCGCACAAGCTCGACGAAATGGAAGCGCACACCGATGAAGTGGTGGTCATGCGCGACGGGAAGTTCGTGGCGCGCGCCGCCACCGCCGACGTCGACCGCCACCAGATGGCCAACCTGATGGTCGGGCGCGAGCTGTCCAGCATGTTCCAGCCGAAGACCCCGGTCGCGCCCGACGCGCCGGTGCGGCTGCGCGTCGAGGGCCTGCGGGTGCCGGGCTGGATCGGCGAACTCGGCTTCGCCGTGCGCGCCGGCGAAGTGCTCGGCTTCGCCGGCCTGGTCGGCGCCGGCCGCACCGAAGCCTTCGAAGCCATCCTCGGCCTGCGTCCGCGCACCGGTGGCCGCATCGAGATCGACGGCAAGCCGGCGGACATCCGCAGCCCGCGCGACGCCATGCGCCACGGCCTGACGTACCTGAGCGAAGACCGCAAGGGCAAGGGCCTGCACCTGGACCTCGGCCTGCGCGACAACCTGACCATGATGACGCTCGAGCGCGATGCGCGGCCGTGGCTGGACCTGAAGGCCGGCGAACGCGCGCTGCGCCAGGCGATCGACGATTTCGGCATCCGCCTGCGCGACCCCGGCTGCGCGGCGCGCGCGCTGTCCGGCGGCAACCAGCAGAAGCTGGCGCTGGCCAAGTACCTGCGCCCGGACCCGGGCGTGATCGTGCTGGACGAACCGACCCGCGGCGTCGACGTCGGCGCCAAGCGCGACATCTACGCGCTGATCCACCGCCTGGCGGCCGAGGGACGCGCCGTCGTCGTCATCTCGTCCGAACTCATCGAACTGATCGGCCTGTCCCACCGCGTGGCGGTGCTGCACGGCGGCCGCCTGCAGGCCGTGCTCGACGCCGGCCAACTCACCGAAGAAAACCTGATCGCCCATGCAACCGACACCCAACACACGAAGCACTGAGCCGGCCACCGAACCGGGCAAACCCGCCGCGGCCGCCTTCCCCGGTCTCAGCCACCTGAAAGCGGCCGGGCCGCTGATCGCGCTGGTCCTGCTGTGCATCGCCGGCGCCTTTCTGAATCCGGACTTCGCCACGGTCGACAACCTGATGAACGTGCTGACCCGCACCGCCTTCATCGGCATCATCGCGGTCGGCATGACCTTCGTGATC
Source organism: Burkholderiaceae bacterium (assembly GCA_022701635.1). GTDB lineage: Bacteria > Pseudomonadota > Gammaproteobacteria > Burkholderiales > Burkholderiaceae_D > Telluria > Telluria phyllosphaerae. The sequence goes on from JAKOOD010000421.1 coordinate 2,103, forward strand.
GTGTCCGGCGGCATCGACCTGTCGGTCGGTTCGATGGCGGCGCTGATCGCCGGCGCCATGATCGTGGCGATGAACGCGCTGGTGGCAGGCGCCGGCGCACCCGGCGCGGCAGCGCCCGGTGCAGCGGCCGTCATCTGCGCCGGCATCGCGCTGGCCCTCGTCTGCGGCGCGGTGTTCGGCATCGCCCACGGCCTCTTGATCACGCGCGGGCGTATCGAAGCCTTCATCGTCACCCTCGGCTCGCTCGGCATCTTCCGCGCGGTGCTGACCTGGCTGTCCGACGGCGGCGCCCTCACCCTCGACTTCAACCTGGCCGAAGCCTACAGCCCGGTGTACTACCAGAGCATGCTCGGCGTGCCGATCCCGGTGTGGGTATTCGCGCTGGTGGCGATCGGCGGCACCGTGATCCTGAACCGCACCGCCTACGGCCAGCACGTGCAGGCGATCGGCTCCAACGAACAGGTGGCGCGCTACGCCGCGATCCGGGTCGACCGCGCCAAGGTGTCCACTTACCTGCTGCTGGGCGTGTGCGTGGCGATCGCCACCATCCTCTACGTGCCGCGCCTGGGCTCGGCCACGCCGACCACCGGCATCCTGTGGGAACTGGAAGCCATCGCCGCCGTCGTGGTCGGCGGGACCTCGCTGCGCGGCGGTTCCGGCCGCGTCATGGGTACCGTG
>JAKOOD010000424.1 GCA_022701635.1 Burkholderiaceae bacterium
ACAAGCTGGTGTTGCCCAGTTCGTCACACACGCAATCCGATGCTTGAGCATAGACAGCCTGGATGGGCAAGGGTTCCGGCTCAGGCATCGATCAACTTGTCCGGGGTGATCGGCAAATCGCGGATCCGCTTGCCGGTCGCGTGATAGATCGCATTCGCGATCGCCGCCGCCACGCCCGTGATACCGATCTCTCCCACGCCCTTGGCACCCAGTTCGTTGATGTGCTGGTCCTGCTCGTCGACGACGATGATCTCGATCTCGCCGATATCCGCATTCACCGGCACGTGATAGTCGGCCAGGTTCGCATTCACCGCGCGCCCGACACGCCAGTCCATCTCGGTCTTTTCCATCAAGCCCATGCCGATGCCCCAGACGATGCCGCCCATCAGCTGGCTGTGCGTGGTCTTGCGGTTGATGACGCGTCCGACGCCATACGATCCGACGATGCGCGGCACCCGGATCGTTCCAAGGTCCGGGTCGACATGGACTTCCACGAACACCGCGCCAAAAGCTTGCATCGCGTAGCGTTTCTTTTCGTCGCCTGGGTCGGCGCTCGCTTCACCGACGATCGGCTTGCCGCCGTTGCGCGCCACCACCGCCGCCATCGCATCGCGCCGCTTCGGGTCGGCCTTTGCCACCAGCCAGCCATCGACCGCATCCACCTCGTTCGGATTCAAGCCATGCAGCGCCGATCCGCTGTCGCCCAGCGCGGTCGCGACCAGCTTGTCGCGCGCGGCCAGTGCCGCCTGGTGCACGGCCGGGCCGACGCTGGCCACCGTCTGCGAGCCGCCCGATACCGGCGCTTCCGGGAAGGTGGTGTCGCCCAGTTCGAAGCGGATACGCGACACCGGCAGTCCCAGTGCATCGGCTGCGATCTGGGTCATCACGGTATAGGTGCCGGTGCCGAGGTCGTGGGTACCGCTGCGCACCAGCACCGTGCCGTCCGGGTTGAACCTGGCCGAGGCCTTGGCGCCCTTGCGGTTGGCCGGATACGCCGCGGTCGCCATGCCCCAACCTACCAGCTTGCCGTCAGCGCGCATCGAACCGGGTTGCGGCGTGCGGCGCGACCAGCCGAAGCGCTCGGCGCCGGCACGGTAGCACTCGCGCAGGGACTTGCTCGACCACGGAATATCCTTCTCGGGGTCTTTCTCGGCATAGTTCACCAGGCGCAGCGCGACCGGATCCATCTTGAGCGCATACGCCAGTTCGTCCATCGCCGACTCCAGCGCAAAGCTGCCGCTCGACTCGCCCGGCGCCCGCATGTAAGTCGGCACGCCCACGTTTAGCGTCGCCAGGCGCTGCGAGGTCTGCAGGCTGTCGCTGGCATAGGCTTTCCTGGTCACCGCAGTGCAGGGCTCGACGAAATCGTCGACGAAGGAGGTGCTCGAGATGGTGTCGTGGGTGACGGCCAGCAGCTTGCCTTCGCGGCTGGCTCCAAGCTGCAAATGCTGCTCGGTCAGCGGACGCGCACCGACCGGGCCATACATCTGGGTGCGCTCCAGCACGAGCTTGACCGGCACGCCGGCCATGCGCGACGCCATCGCCGCCAATACCACGTGCGACCAGGTCGTGCCCTTGCTGCCGAAACCGCCGCCCACGAAGGGACAGACCACGCGCACTTTTTCCGGATCGATGCCCAGGCATTGCGCAGCGGTGCGGCGCGCACCCGATACGTTCTGGGTCGAGTCGTACAAGGTCAGCGCATCGTCATCCCAGGCAGCGATGGTCGCATGCGGCTCGAGCGGGTTATGGTTCTCCATTGGCGTGGTGAAGGTGACATCGACCCGCGTGGCCGCATTCTGCAAGCCGCGCATGGCGTTGCCGCGGCCGGTCTCCGGCGGCCGCTCGGGCTGCGGTTCGGGACGGCGCGGGCGCAGTTTGGCCTGCTGGAAGTCGAGCTGCGCAGGGGAGGTCGCATACCGTACCTGCAGGCGCCGCGCGGCATCGCGTGCGTGCTCGAAGGTATCCGCCACCACCACCGCGATCGGCTGCGCGTTGTACTCGACACGGTCATCCTGCAACAGCGACAGCTTCGGGTTCGGCGGCTGCTGCTTGTTGTCCGGCTTCGACTGCTCCGCGCCGGCACTCTTGCTGCCGTCTTTAGCGCCGGTCTTGCCTTCCGCTTTCGGTTTGGGCAGGCGCGGCGCGTTCTGGTGCGTCATCACCAGCATCACGCCGGGCATGCGCCCGATCGCGGCGCTGTCGATCGCCGTGATGCGTCCCTTCGGCACCGTCGACAGCACCAACACGCCATAGGCCAGGCGCGGCAGCTTGTGCTCGGCCGAGTAGGTTGCCTGCCCGGTGACTTTCAATCGCCCGTCGAGGCGGTCGATACCTTGTCCGATGACGCTCATGCTTTCTCTCCCGCCTCGCGCAGGGCGCACACGATGGCGCGCTGCGCAAGCTTGATCTTGAACCGGTTGTCCTTGAAACCCTGCGCACCCTCGAGCAGCAGCACGGCCGCGCGGGCCGACCGTGCGTCGTCGAGCGGCTGGCCGGCCAGCATGCGCTCCGCGGCCGGCACGCGCCATGGCTTGTGCGCCACGCCGCCGAGCGCGATGCGGGCCTGGCGCACCACGCCGCCCGACATGTCGAGTGCCGCCGCCACCGACACCAGCGCGAACGCATAGCTGCTGCGGTCACGCACCTTCACGTAGCGGGCATGGCGCGCGAACAGCGGCGGCGGCAGGTCGACCGACGTGATCAGCTCCGCCGGCAACAGGACGGTATCGCGTTGGGGTGTGGATCCCGGCAAGCGGTGGAAGTCGGCGATCGGGATGCTGCGCGCGCCTTGCGGGCCGCTCACCTGGACCACCGCATCGAGGGCGGCCAGGGCGACATTCATGTCGGACGGGTTCACCGCGATACAGGCATCGCTGATGCCGAGGATCGCATGCATGCGGTTGTAGCCTTCACGCGCGCCGCAGCCGCTGCCCGGCGCACGCTTGTTACACATGGCGAAGGCGGTATCCATGAAGTAGGGGCAGCGCGTGCGCTGCAGCAGGTTGCCGCCGACGGTCGCCATGTTGCGCAACTGGGGCGATGCGCCGGACAGCAGCGCTTCGCTCAAAAGCGGATAGCGGGTGCGGACCAGCGGGTGGTTGGCGGTATCGCTGTTGCGGGCGGCGGCGCCGATGCGCAGGCCGCCGCCGGGGAGCGGCGTGATCTGGTCGAGGCCGATGTGGTTGATGTCGACCAGGCGCACCGGCTGTTCGACGTCGCCCTTCATCAGGTCGATCAGGTTGGTGCCGCCGCCGATGAATGTCGTGTCCGGCTGCTGCGCCAGGCGGATGGCGCCGGCCAGGTCGGCGGCCTGTTCGAAGTCGATGCTGCGCATGGCCGCTCCTCAGGCGTTGGCCGTCGTGCGGATCGCAGCGACGATATTGTTGTAGGCGCCGCAGCGACACAGGTTGCCGCTCATGCGTTCGCGGATCTCCGGATCCGTAAAGCTGATCTTTTGTTCGCGCACGTCGGGCGTGACGGCGCTGGCGGTGCCGGCGCGCATCTCGTCGATGCAGGCCACGGCCGAGCAGATCTGGCCTGGGGTGCAGTAGCCGCACTGGAAGGCATCGTGTTCCATGAAGGCGGCCTGGATCGGCGCCAAGTCGTCGCCCCGGGCGATGCCTTCGATGGTCGTGATCTTCGCACCCCGGTGCATGATCGCCAGCGTCAGGCAGGCGTTGATGCGGCGGCCATCGACCAGCACGGTGCAAGCACCGCATTGGCCGCGGTCGCAGCCTTTCTTGGTGCCGGTCAGGCCGGCCGATTCGCGCAGCGCGTCGAGCAGGGTGACGCGCGGCTCGAGTGACAGGGTGTGATCCTTGCCATTGATATTCAGGGTCAGCGGACGTGGCGGCGCGGCCGCCGCCGCCGCTGCCGGAGGCGGTGCGGCGTGAGCCGGCAGCTGGGTCGCGCCGATGACGAGCAGGGTGGATTGCATGAAGCCGCGGCGGGTGGTGTCCACGTCCGCATCGGTACTTGAAGGGTGATCGGACGGCTGGTCGGACATGGGGTACTCCCGGTGGGGCAGGGCGGATGGAGAGCGTTAGCTTTTCATTATCTGCTTGCCGTGGATTGCTTCTGTTAGATGACTCACTTAGCTGAGCGTTAAAAAGCCACAACAGGGTCTTGCGCGCATGCTCATCCATTTGCTATAGTTCCGCTCCTGCTTCTGCAGTGTTGGAAAAGCTGAACGAAATCAAGTAGTTGAGCTGGGTGTTTTGATAACACCGCTGGCGCTGGAGAAAAAGATGGAGTTGACGAGTTAAGCGAAACACTGCATAATCTCACTTCTCTGCTGCTGACAAAC
>JAKOOD010000430.1 GCA_022701635.1 Burkholderiaceae bacterium
CACGGACGCAGCGGTACAGGTGGTCGAGGGCGTGCAGGTACGCCACTGGCAGGGCCAGGGAGGCAGCTTCACGGCGGCCGACGTCCCCGACATCGTGATCGAATTCTTCGGCGTCGAGATTCCGCCCGGCTACGTGGCCGCGATGGCGCAGCGCGAACCGCGCCCGGTGTGGATCAATTACGAAGGCCTGAGCGCGGAAGACTGGGTCGAGGGCTGCCACCGGCTGCCTTCGATGCACCCGCGCCTGAAGCTGACCAAGCATTTCTTTTTCCCGGGATTTACCTCCGCCACCGGCGGCCTGCTGCGCGAGGAGGGCCTGCTCGACGCGCGTGACCGCTTCCAGGCCGACCCGGCGGCGCAGGCGGGCTTCCTTGCCGGCCTGGGCGTGACCGCCGGCGAAATGGCCGCGTTCAGGACCAGCCTGTTCTGCTATCCGCATGCACCGGTGGCACAGTTGTTCGAGGCCTGGCGCCAGGGCGAGCGCGAGGTGCTGTGCCTGGTGCCGGACGGCGTCGCGCGCGACCAGGTCGCTGCCTTCCTGGGCGCCGCGCCGCACCCGGGCAGCGTTGCCACCCGCGGCCGGCTCACGGTGCGCGTCGTGCCCTTCGTGTCGCAGCGCGACTACGACCGCCTGTTATGGGCATGCGACCTGAATCTCGTGCGAGGTGAAGACTCCTGGGTACGCGCGCAATGGGCCGGCAGACCGTTCATATGGCATATTTATCCGCAAGACGAAAACTTGCATCATGTTAAACTCCGTGCTTTCCTGGAAAAATACACCGGAGACGCTGGACATCTCGACAGCCTGGCCGACTTTTCGTTGCACTGGAATGGTGCCGTCGAAGACGGGCTGGCGCGCCGCGCGGCCGATTGGCCGGCGCTCTGGAGGTCCCTGCAAGCCGAACTGCCGACGCTGTCGGCCCGCGCCAGCACCTGGCAGGGCCTGATGTCGGCGAATGGCGACTTGGTGAGCAATCTGCTGACTTTCACGCGGTCGCTTCGGTAGGCGGCGGGTAAGGATCATGGTATGATGCTCGATTACTGCAACTCATTTTTTATCCAAAACTTCCTATGAAACCCGCAAAAGAAATCCGTGTTGGCAACATCATCATGGTCGATGAAAAGCCGTTTATCGTGCTGCGCTCCGATGTCAACGGCTCGAGCCGCACGGGCTTCACCTACAAGTGGAAGATGAAGAATCTTCTGACCAACGCACCGCTGGAAAACGTGTTCCGCGGCGACGACAAGTTCGACGTCGTCGTGCTGGACAAGAAGCCGGTGACCTACTCGTACTTCGCCGACCCGCTGTACGTCTTCATGGATGAAGAGTACAACCAGTACGAGATCGAAGAAGAAAACATGGGCGAAGCCATCAACTACCTGAAAGACGGTATGGAATGCGAAGCCGTGTTCTACGACGGCAAGGCAATCTCGGTCGAACTGCCGATCACCATCGCTCGCCAGATCGTTTACACTGAGCCGGCTGTCAAGGGCAATACTTCGGGCAACGTGCTGAAGGAAGCCAAGATCGAAAACGCGATCGAAGACAAGCAATTCACCATTTCGGTACCGCTGTTCGTCAACCAGGACGATACCATCGAGATCGACACCCGTACCGCCGAGTACAAGCGCGTGGTCCGCAACTAAGTCGAACCCCTGCTTTACGAAAAAACGCTGCCCGAGGGCAGCGTTTTTTTTGGCATGCGCGCCCGCACGGGCAAGCCGTTCACGCCAAGGGCTTCGACGCCAGGGCTGGTGCCGCCGCCTTGCCCATGTAGCGCCGCGTCAGCCACCGGCGTACCGGGATGTCGTAGTACTTCAGGCAGACATGGGCCAGCAGCACGCACAGCAGCAGGGTCGCCAGCGCGACCGGGGCGCCGTCGCGCAGTGTCACCTTGTTGGCGACGACCCAGGCCGTGTAGGCGTACACGAAAGGGTAGTGGGTGATATACAGCGGGTATGAAATGCCGCCCAGGAAATTACATGCGCGCGCCGCCGCACCCTCGTGCACGCTGCCGCTGGCGCCCAGGTACACGACCAGCGGGAACACGATGATGATGCACACCGATTCGTACAGGCCATTCATCCATACCGCCTGTTCGCCACCGAAGCGCGGCATGGCCAGCGTCGCCACGACGATCGCGCTGCTCAGCAGGAAAGCGTGGCGGACCCGGCCGACCTTGACGACGCGTGACAACAGCAGGCCGGCGAAGAACGGATACAGCAGGCGGGTCAGGCCGAGGCGCACCTGGACCGGCGTGAGCGACCAGCCGCCGATCACGTCGCCCTGGGGGCCGGCCACGCAGTGGTGCACCAGCGCGCAGCCGGCCAGGAACACGCACAGCCCCAGCGCCACCTTCGAAAATTTGCGCACGAACAGGGCGTACAGCAGGTTCCCCACATATTCATAGAACAGCGACCATGCCGGGCCGTTCAGCGGATGCATCTCGCCCCAGCCGCGCACGTCCAGCGCCCCGCCGACTGGCAGCAGCGTCATGCCGATGAACATCAGCGCCAGTACCAGCCAGAGCGGCGTGTCCTGGATCTTGGGAAACGCCACACCCTGCTGGAAGTAGAACAGCGCGGCGCCGACCAGCATCGCCACCACGATCATCGGGTGCAGGCGGATCAGGCGCCGCTTGCAGAATTCGCCGACCGTCATGCTGCCCCAACGGTCATCATAGGCGTAGCCGATGACGAAACCGGACAGCAGGAAAAAGAAATCGACCGCCAGGTAGCCGTGGTTGATGAGCTGGAGGAAGCGGCTGGCTGCGTGTGCTTCGAAAAGGTGGAAGGCCACGACCATCAAGGCGGCGACGCCACGCAGGCCGTCGAGGATCGGATAGTGGCGTTTGCTGTCGGCAAAACCGGTGGACGCAGTCTGGATGGTCATGGGCAGGGAGGTGTGGGAACGTTTCCACATTCTGCATGACAAAATATTCATACGCAAGAAAACACTGGCGTATTAATCCGTTTTGCATAAGCAACTTTACTGCTATTCTTGATTTTATTTGACGCGGAGAATGGCATGGATCGCAGGGATTTCGTACGGCTCGGTGTGGCTGCCGGGGCAGCCGCCGGTATGACCCAGTTGGCTTCGGCCGCGGCCAACGGCAGCGCGGCAGGCAATGCCATCCTCGAGGCGGGCGTGCAGGAACAACAGGCGCAGATGGCGGCCGGCACGCTGAGCGCGAAAGTCCTTGTGCAGCAATATCTGGCCCGCATCGCGGCCATCGACAAGGCCGGCCCGGCGCTGCGGGCGGTGATCGAGCTGAATCCGGATGCGCTGGCGATTGCCGAATCGCTGGACCGCGAGCGCAAGGCCGGTAAAGTGCGCGGACCGCTGCACGGGATCCCGGTGCTGATCAAGGACAATATCGCGACCGCGGACAAGATGAGCACCAGCGCCGGTTCGCTGGCGCTGGACGGCGTCCGCGCCAGCAAGGATGCCTACGTCGCGCAAAAGCTGCGCGAGGCCG
>JAKOOD010000440.1 GCA_022701635.1 Burkholderiaceae bacterium
AGACACTCGGCAATTCTTGCTGCAAGGTAAATGTATGCGAATGTAGATTCAGCGAATTCGTCAAACTTGAAATTGTTGTGCCTAACTGACACTCAACAATTTAAGATTTGGAACAGACAAGAAATGGCGCAGTTCCACCAGTGCGAGGTGGCGCCCGCTTCGGGCAGGCGCGCCTGGCGCGCCGCATCCGCCAGGACAGCCCCGACCGCCTGGTCGGCCGTATAGATGCGTAAACTGCCGGTGAGACAGGCGCGGATGTCGTGCGCATCGGGCGCGCCGCGGGTCGCCTCCTGGAGGATCGCCACGACGACCAATTCACCCATGGGACTGCCGGTACTAGCTACCTCGATAGGTCGAATACGACCATGGCGTCACCACCAGCGGCACATGGTAGTTCTGCGCCACGTCCGCCACCCCGAAGGCGATCGTCACCCGGTCGATGAAGCGCGGGCTGGGCATGGCCACGCCCTGGGCGGCAAAATAATCGCCGGCCGCGAACACCAGTTCGTACCGGCCCGCCTGCAAGCCTTCGCCTTCGAGCAGCGGCGTGGCGCAGCGGCCGTCGATGTTGGTGGCGTCGCGCTTGAGCAGGCGGCGCTGGCCGTCCTCGACCACGTACAGTTCGAGCTGGACGCCGGCGCCCGGCTTGCCCTGGGCGGTGTCGAGGACATGGGTGCTGAGTTTTCCCATCGTGGAAGATCCTATATGTGGGGGATGAAGGTGCGTATGTCGCCGATGATATACCGATGTCCATCTTGCAATATATGATGAGGCATATATCCGCTTTCAGGGACTGCCCATGAACGATACCGATGATGGTAAACAGAGCAACTATCCGCGCGACCTGATCGGCTACGGCCGCACGCCGCCCCATCCGCAATGGCCCGGCGGCGCCCGCATCGCCCTGCAGTTCGTGCTGAATTACGAGGAGGGCGCCGAAAACAGCGTGCTGCACGGCGACCCGGCCTCGGAAACCTTCCTGTCCGAGATCGTCGGCGCCCAGGCCTTCAACATGCGCCACATGAGCATGGAGTCGCTGTACGAATACGGTTCGCGCGCCGGCCTGTGGCGCGTCCTGCGCATGTTCGAGGAACGCGGATTGCCGCTGACGGTGTTCGGCGTGGCGATGGCGCTCCAGCGCAACCCGGACGCGGTGGCGGCTTTCCGCGAACTGGGCCACGAGATCGCCTGCCACGGCCTGCGCTGGATCTCCTACCAGCACGTCGACGAAGCGACCGAACGCGCCCACATGAAGGAAGCGGTCGACATCATGCGCGACCTGACGGGCGAGGCGCCGCAGGGCTGGTACACCGGGCGCGATTCGCCCAACACGCGCAGGCTGGTGCTGGAACACGGCGGCTTCGTCTACGACGCCGACCATTACGGCGACGACCTGCCGTTCTGGACCGAAGTCGACTTCACCGACACCAACGGCTGGCACGCGCGCCGCCCGCACCTGGTCGTGCCCTACACGCTGGACACCAACGACATGCGCTTCGCCGCCATGCAGGGCTTCAATTCCGGTACCCAGTTCTTCGACTACCTGAAGGATGCCTTCGACGTGCTGTATGCCGAAGGCGACCCGAACGGACTGAACCAGCCGAAGATGCTGTCGATCGGCCTGCATTGCCGATTGGTGGGGCGGCCGGCGCGGGCGGCGGCGCTGGCGCGCTTCCTGGATTACGTGCAGACCCACCAGCACGTCTGGATCACGCGCCGGATCGATATCGCGCGTCACTGGCAAAGCGTGCATCCGTACCAGGCATGACATGGACGCCGCAGCTTGTTTATATTCAATTTTAGATATTTAAAATCATTAAAGTCTTATAATTGAGCATTACCCCGATGTTAATCTCAGAGGCTGGTTTCCACCCGAGGCACCCATGTCCACACCGATCCGATTCTTCTACCGCGGTGCCGTCCACGAAGTGAGCGGCGCGGCGCCGACCCAGACCGTCCTGCAGCACCTGCGCGAAGACCTGCACTGCACCGGCACCAAGGAAGGCTGCGCCGAGGGCGATTGCGGCGCCTGCACCGTGGTGGTCGGGTCGCTGGAAGCGGACGGGCTGCAGCTGAAGGCGGTGAACGCCTGCATCCAGTTCACGCCCACGCTGGACGGCAAGGCCCTGTTCACGGTCGAAGACCTGCAGCAGGCCGACGGCGCGCTGCATCCGGTGCAGCAGGCGCTGGTCGAATGCCACGGTTCGCAGTGCGGTTTCTGCACGCCGGGCTTCGCGATGTCGCTGTGGGGGATGTACCTGAAACAGGAGGACGCTTGTCCCGCATCGCGCGCCGAGATCGACGACGCCCTGTCCGGCAACCTGTGCCGCTGCACCGGCTACCGTCCGATCATCGACGCCGCCCGCCGCATGACCGAGCTGCCGCGCGTCGGCTTCGACCGCGCCGCGTTGGCCGACCAGCTGCGCGCCCTGCAACGCGAGGCAGGGACCGTGTACAGCGCGCACGGCCAGACCTTCCACGCGCCGCGCACGCTGGACGAACTCGCCGTCGTGCGCGCCACGCATCCGGCCGCGGTGCTGCTGGCCGGCTCGACCGACGTCGGCCTGTGGGTCACCAAGCAGATGCGCGAGCTGCAGGACATCATCTACCTCGGCCACGTGGCGGAACTGAAAACCGTGGACGAGGTGAATGGCGCGATCGAGATCGGCGCCGGCGTCACGCTGCAGGATGCCTACGCGGCCGCGTGCCGCCACTACCCGCGCGAATTGACGGAACTGTGGCAGCGCTTCGCCTCGCTGCCGATCCGCAACGCCGGCACGCTGGGCGGCAACGTCGCCAACGGCTCGCCGATCGGCGATTCGATGCCCTGGCTGATCGCTTTGGGGAGCGAACTGGTGCTGCACGGGCCGGACGGCGAGCGCGCCATGCCGCTCGAGGATTTCTATCTCGGCTACCAGCAGAAGGACCTGCGCGCCGGCGAGTTCGTGCGCGCCGTGCGGGTGCCGCTGCCTAGCAGTTCTTCCACTTCGGGACTGGCGTTCCGCACCTATAAACTGGCCAAGCGCTTCGACCAGGATATCTCGGCCGTGTGCGCCGCCTTTGCGCTCGAACTCGGCGCCGACGGGCGCGTCGCCAGCGCCCGCATCGCCTTCGGCGGCATGGCGGCGACGCCGCAACGCGCCGCCGCGGCGGAAGCGGCCCTGCTCGGCCGCGTTTGGGACGAGGCCGCCGCCAGGGCCGCGATGGCGGCGCTGGCTGGCGACTACGCGCCGCTGTCCGACATGCGCGCGTCGAGCGCCTACCGCATGCAGGCCGCGCAGAACCTGTTGCGCCGCTTCTGGCTGGAGACGCGCCTGGACAATCCGCTGCCGCCCGAGGCGGTCAATGCATTCGCTGCACATGTGGTTACTGCGGCGGCCACCGCGGCTTGAGGAGACGACGATGAACGACGCAGGCACGCCCGTTTTGAACACCGCCGACTTGGCTGCCTCCTGGGCCGCGGTCGGCAAGTCGAAGCCGCACGAATCGGCCCGGCTGCACGTGCTCGGCCAGGCCGACTACACCGACGACATCGACGAAATACGCGGCACGCTGCACGCGGCGCTCGGCCTCTCCAGCAAGGCGCATGCGCGCATCCTCGACATCGACCTGGCGGCGGTCCGTGCCAGCCGCGGCGTGAAGCACGTGTACACCGCGCGCGACATCCCCGGCACCAACGATTGCGGTCCGATCATCCACGACGATCCTATCCTGGCCGACGGCCTGGTCCAGTACGTCGGCCAGCCGCTCTTCATCGTGGTCGCCGACACCCACGACAACGCCCGCCGCGCCGCGCGCAAGGCAGTCGTCAGCTACGACGCGCTGCCGGCGATCCTGACCCCGCAGGCGGCGCGCGCCGCGCAATCGTACGTGCTGCCGCCGATGCGCCTGGCGCGCGGCGATGCCGAAACCGCGTTCGCGGCGGCACCGCACCGCGTAAAAGGCGCGCTGCTTGTCGGCGGCCAGGAACAGTTCTACCTGGAAGGCCAGATCGCCTACGCCATCCCGCAGGAAAACGACGGCATGCTGGTGCTGTGCTCGACCCAGCACCCGAGCGAGATGCAGCACGTGGTCGCGCACGCGCTCGGCCTGCATTCGCACCACGTGACGGTCGAGTGCCGGCGCATGGGCGGCGGCTTCGGCGGCAAGGAGTCGCAGTCGGCGCTGTGGGCGGCCGCGGCCGGCGTCGCCGCCAAGCGCAGCGGCCGTCCGGTCAAGCTGCGCGCCGACCGCGACGACGACATGCTGGTCACCGGCAAGCGCCACTGCTTCCATTACGAGTACGAAGTCGGCTACGGCGACGACGGCCGCATCGTCGCGGCGAAAGTCGACATGGTGTCGCGCGCCGGCTATTCGGCCGATTTGTCCGGGCCGGTCGCCACGCGCGCGGTCTGCCACTTCGACAATACCTATTATTTGTCCGACGTCGACATCCGCGCCGCCTGCGGCAAGACCAATACCCAGTCGAACACCGCCTTCCGCGGCTTCGGCGGACCGCAGGGTGCGATCGCGATCGAATACGTGCTCGACGAGATCGCGCGCAATCTCGGCCGCGACGCGCTCGATATCCGCAAGCTGAATTTCTACGGCAAGCTTGAGCACAACGTCACGCCTTACGGCCAGGTCATCGTCGACAACGTGATCCACGAACTGGTGGACGAGCTGGAGATGACCAGTGCGTATCGCGCGCGCCGCGCCGCCATCGACGCCTACAACGGTACCAGCCCGGTGCTGAAAAAGGGGCTGGCGCTGACCCCCGTGAAATTCGGCATCGCCTTCAACGTCACCCACCTGAACCAGGCCGGTGCGCTGGTGCACGTGTACGTGGACGGTTCGATCCTGGTGAACCACGGCGGTACCGAGATGGGGCAGGGCGTCAACACCAAGGTGATGCAGGTGGTGGCGCACGAGCTGGGCGTGGACTTGCAACGCGTGCGCATCACCGCCACCAATACCAGCAAGGTTGCCAACACCTCGGCCACGGCGGCATCGACCGGCGCCGACCTGAACGGCAAGGCGGCCCAGGATGCGGCGCGCCAGATCCGCGAGCGCCTGGCTGCCTACGCCGCCGGGCAGTATGGCGGCGCGGCCAAGGATGTGCGCTTCGCGGCCGACACGGTATTCGTGGGCGGTCATGAAATCCCGTTCGGCGAACTGGTGGCGAAGGCCTACCTTGCGCGCACCCAGCTGTGGTCGGACGGCTACTATGCGACCCCGGGCCTGTCCTGGGATGCCAAGACCATGACAGGCCGTCCGTTTTCCTACTTCGCCTACGGCGCGGCGGTGGCCGAGGTGGTGGTGGACACGCTCACCGGCGAATGGAAGCTGCTGCGCGCCGACGCCCTGTACGACGCCGGCCGCTCGCTCAATCCGGCGCTCGACATCGGCCAGGTCGAAGGCGCTTTTTTGCAGGGCATGGGCTGGCTGACCACCGAGGAACTGCGCTGGAACGACGCCGGCAAGCTGACCACCCACGCGCCGTCGACCTATAAAATCCCGGGCGTGTCGGACTGCCCGGAGGATTTCCGCGTGCGCCTGTTCGAGAACAGCAACGTCGAAGACTCGATCCACCGCTCCAAGGCCGTGGGCGAGCCGCCGCTGCTGCTGCCGTTCTCGGTGTTCTTCGCGATCCGCGACGCCATCTCCAGCGTGGGCGGGCACAAGGTCAACCCGCCGCTGAATGCACCGGCGACCTGCGAAGAGATCCTGAAGGCGGTGGCGGCGGTCGACGCCGCCACGCAGGCTGCAACGCACGTTGCAACGCAGGCTGCAACTTCGCAGGCCAGCGCAGCGACGGGCGACTGAAATGGAAGACTGGCTGTCCATCGGCGCCGGCCGCGGCGCGGTCGACGCAGCGCCGGCGCCCGCCGTGCTGGTCACCGTCGCCATCGTCGAAGGCTCGGTGCCGCGCGAACCCGGCGCCAAGATGCTGGTCGATGCCGTACGCCAGTGGGGCACGGTCGGCGGCGGCCACCTCGAGCTGCGCGGCGCCGAAACGGCGCGCGCGATGCTGGCGTCCGGCCAACGGCGCCGCCTGGAACGCTTTCCGCTCGGCCCGAGCCTGGGCCAGTGCTGCGGCGGCGTCGTGCACCTGGCCTTCGAGCTGGCCGACCGCGCGCACCTGGCCGCGCTGGCGGCGCGCCGGCGCGAGGACAGCTGGCGTTTGGTCGCCTTGGACGGTACACCCGATACGGTGCTGCTGGATGCCGACGGCCATGTCGTCCACGGCGGCCCGGCAGCCGTACCCGCCTTCGACCGCACCCAGGGCACCCACGTGCTGCGCGACGACACCGGCCGCCGCTGGCTGGCCGACCTGGCCGCCGCCCCGCGTGCCCACCTGATGCTGTTCGGCGCCGGCCACGTCGGCGCCGCCATCGTGCGCGCGC
>JAKOOD010000465.1 GCA_022701635.1 Burkholderiaceae bacterium
CGCCCGGCTGGGCCGCCTGCACGATCGCCTGCACCATATAGTCGATCTGGTCGAAGCTGTGGGCAATGTTGCCCAGCGGTTTCAGGGCGTCGGCCAGCGACCAGCCCAGCGCCTGCTGGCTGCCGAAGCCGAACACCAGGTCGGCATCCTTCAGGCTGCCCGGCAACGCATCCTTCATGGCACCCAGTTTCATGGTGTTCGAGCGCGGTTCCAGCACGGCCAGGATGCGCCCACGGGTACCGATCTTCTGGCGCAGGCCGCCCACCGTGGTCGCGATCGCCGTCGGGTGATGGGCGAAATCGTCATACACCGTCACGCCGTTCACCACGCCACGCACTTCCATGCGCCGCTTGACGTTCTGGAAACGCGACAGCGAGTCGATCGCTTGCGCGGGCGGCACACCGACGTGACGCGCGGCGGCGATCGCGGCCAGCGCATTGGTGCGGTTGTGGTGGCCGCTCAGGTCCCAGTGCACGGTGCCCTGTACTTCCTTATTAAAGATGACATCGAAGCTAGCGCCGCCCGGATGCTCGACCAGGCTCCAGTCCACGCCCTCGGCCACGCCGAAGGCTTCCTTCCCGCTCCAGCAGCCGCGCTTGAGCACGCGGCCGATCGCCGCCGCGTCGCCGTTCACGACCAGGCGGCCGACGCCGGGCACGGTGCGCACCAGGTGGTGGAACTGGGTCTCGATGGCGCCGATGTCCGGGAAGATGTCGGCGTGGTCGTATTCGAGGTTGTTCAAGACCGCGGTCTTGGCGTGGTAGTGCACGAACTTGGAACGCTTGTCGAAGAAGGCGGTGTCGTACTCGTCGGCTTCGATCACGAAGAAGTTGGAATCCTTGTCGCCCTGCAGGCGCGCCGAGATGCCGAAGTTCATCGGCACGCCGCCGATCAGGAAGCCCGGCGAGTAACCCGCATCTTCCAGGATCCAGGCCAGCATCGAGGTGGTCGTGGTCTTGCCGTGGGTACCGGCCACCGCCAGCACCCATTTATTACGCAGGATATGTTCCCCAATCCACTGCGGGCCAGATACATAAGGCAGGCCGCGGTTCAGGATTTCCTCGATCAACGGATTCCCGCGCGTCATCACGTTCCCGACCACGTACAGATCCGGTTCCAGCGCGACCTGTTCCGGGCCATATCCCTGGATCAGTTCGATGCCCTGGGCTTCGAGCTGGGTACTCATCGGGGGATAGACGTTGGCGTCGCAGCCGGTGACACGGTGGCCGGCTTCCTTGGCCAGGACAGCCAGCCCACCCATGAAGGTGCCGCAGATGCCGAGAATATGGATGTGCATGGTGGTCGAAAAAGATGCAGGGAAATAAAGGAATACGCGATTTTACCCGACGCGATGCCATTTTCCGTTCAAGAGTATGATCTGAGACATGATGCCGAATTCAAATGATGACCTCCAACAGTTGCGTACCCGCATCGCTGCGACGGCCGCGCGCATGATCGCCCAGGATGGCGCCGACTACGCCACCGCCAAGGCCAAGGCGGCGCGCCAGGTGCTGGGGGTCGACCGCCCCGCCCCGAATTATTTGCCCGACAATCTACAAGTCGAAGACGAGGTGCGCCGCTACCAGTCCCTGTTCCAGGGACCGGCGCAGGCGGCGCGCCTCAAGCATTTGCGCGGCGCCGCGCTGGAAGTGATGGAAGCGCTGGCAGAGTTCCGGCCCTATCTCACCGGCGCGGTCCTGAGCGGCAGCGCCGGCGAACATGACGACATCCACCTGCAATTGTTTGCGGACAGCGCCAAGGAAGTCGAGATCTGGCTGCTGAACCGGAACGTCGATATCGACATCTCGGAAACCCCGCACTTCAAGGGTGGCCGCCATGATCCGGTCGAGACCGTGAGTTTCATGTGGCATAAGGAACCGGTCCACGCCGAACTGTATGACATGAACGATTTGCGCGGCGCCCTGAAACCGCGTGCCGACGGCCGCCTGCAGCGCGTCGACCTGGCGGGCCTGCGCGCCCTGATGATGACTGACGAAACCCTGGAGCAAGATGAATAAGAAGGTTAACAAACCGCGCCTGGCCGCCTACCTGATCGTGGCCGCCGCATTTACCACCCTCGGCGCGATCGCCGCCGTCAAGCAGGACAGCAAGGCCGCGGCCGGCGCCGTCCCTGCCAATGCCGGTGCCGCCCTGTACGCGCAGTCCCTGAACGACCTGTCTGGCAAGCCGCAATCGCTGGCGCAATGGAAAGGCAAGCCGCTGCTGGTGAATTTCTGGGCATCCTGGTGCGCGCCCTGCGTGCAGGAGATGCCGGAACTGTCGGCATTGGCGGCCAAGGACGGCGGCAATCGCTTCCACGTGATCGGCATCGGCATCGATTCGCCTACCAATCTCGTCCAGTTCACGCAAAAGACCAAGGTCGCCTATCCGCTGTACGTCGGCGGCATGGGAGCGACCGACCTGGCGCGCGGGCTTGGCAACACCAACGGCGGCCTGCCGTACACGGTGCTGATCGGCGCCGATGGCAAGGTGATCAAGACCTACCTGGGCAAGCTGAAGTTCGACCAGTTGCGTGCCGACCTGGCCAAGCTGTAGACGGCCCGAAGCGTTCGCGAACGGTCGTTCACTTCCTTTCGCACTTCCTTATATCGCTTGCCAATACGTAATGTTGGCGGCAAAATGCCTGTCTTTCGGGCAAACAGACGGTTCATCATGGCGAAAAAGCTCCTGCTGCTCAATGGCCCCAACCTGAATTTGCTGGGGACGCGTGAGCCTGCAGTGTACGGTGCCACCACCCTGGCCGACATCGAACAGGCCGCAACGCGCCAGGCGGCGGCGGCGGGTGCAAGCATTGCCTGCTTCCAGAGCAACCATGAAGGCGCACTGATCGACCGTATCCACGCCGCCAGGCAGGAAGCGGTCGACGCCATCGTCATCAACCCGGGTGGACTGACGCATACCAGCGTGGCCTTGCGCGATGCGCTGGCCGCGGTGGATATTCCGTTCGTGGAAGTGCACCTGTCTAATATTTATAAGCGTGAGGAGTTTCGGCACCATTCGTTTTTGTCCGCGATTGCGCAAGGCACGATTTGCGGACTGGGCGCTGATGGATATCGCTTTGCCATCGACTTTGCACTCAAAGAGCGTTAATCTACGTCAACTTCACGCATTCCGTGCGGATTTGCGAGCAGTTCCGCACCGCATCCTCATAAACATATAATTCCAGGGGTTTCACATGGATCTAAGAAAACTCAAGACATTGATCGACCTCGTCGCCGAATCGGATATCGCTGAACTCGAAGTGACCGAAGGCGAAAGCAAGGTTCGTATCGTCAAGTCCTCGGCAATCCCGCAGAATCAGATGGTCATGGTGCCGCCGCAAGGCGTGCAGCAATTCCATGCACCGGCAGTCCAGGGCGCCGCAGCCCCGGCACCCGCAGCAGCCGAGCCGGCCGCTGCGCCGGTGGAAACCGGCCATGTCGTGAAGTCGCCGATGGTCGGTACCTTCTACCGCTCGTCGTCCCCGGGCGCGCCAGCCTTCGTCGAAGTCGGCGCCAACGTGAAGGAAGGCGATACCCTGTGCATCATCGAAGCGATGAAGCTCCTCAATGAAATCGATGCCGACCTCTCCGGCACCATCACCAAGATCCTGGTGGAAAACGGCCAGCCCGTCGAATTCGGCCAGCCGCTGTTCGTGATCGGCTAAGACTCGTTATCGTCAACGGACCGAAGTCCGGAGCCTTTCGCAAGGAAGCCTCCGGACTTCTGCCCTCCGCCCTTCCGATTCAGTTGTCTCCGGCCATCTACCGGCACTCACAGAAACATCGAACTTACCATGTTTGAAAAAATCCTCATCGCCAATCGTGGTGAAATCGCTCTGCGTATCCAGCGCGCCTGCCGTGAAATGGGCATCAAGACCGTCGTCGTGCACTCGGAAGCCGACAAGGATGCCAAGTACGTCAAACTGGCCGACGAGTCGGTCTGCATCGGCCCGGCGCAATCTGCGAAGAGCTACCTGAGCATGCCGGCGATCATCAGCGCGGCCGAAGTCACCGACGCCGAAGCGATCCACCCGGGTTATGGCTTCCTGTCGGAAAACGCCGACTTCGCCGAACGCGTCGAGAAATCGGGCTTCGTGTTCATCGGCCCGCGTTCGGACTCGATCCGCCTGATGGGCGACAAGGTCTCGGCCAAGCAAGCCATGATCAAGGCCGGCGTGCCCTGCGTGCCGGGCTCGGACGGCGCCCTGCCCGACGATCCGAAGGAAATCATTACCATCGCCCGCAAGGTCGGCTACCCGGTCATCATCAAGGCGGCCGGCGGCGGCGGCGGACGCGGCATGCGCGTCGTGCACACCGAAGCGGCCCTGCTGAACGCCGTGGCGATGACCAAGACCGAAGCCGGCACCGCCTTCGGCAATCCGGAAGTCTATATGGAGAAGTACCTGGAAAATCCGCGCCACGTGGAAATCCAGGTGCTGGCCGACGAGCACAAGCAAGCTGTCTGGCTGGGCGAGCGCGACTGCTCGATGCAGCGCCGCCACCAGAAGGTGATCGAGGAAGCGCCGGCGCCGGGCATCCCGCGCAAGCTGATCGAGAAGATCGGCGACCGCTGCGCCGAAGCCTGCCGCAAGATCGGCTACCGCGGCGCCGGCACCTTCGAATTCCTGTACGAGAACGGCGAGTTCTACTTCATCGAGATGAACACCCGCGTGCAGGTCGAACACCCGGTCA
>JAKOOD010000466.1 GCA_022701635.1 Burkholderiaceae bacterium
CTTCGATTTTTGTCGTCATGGTGTTTGGGACCGGCTTGTATTAACGCGCGATGGTGTTGGTGCGCTTGATCTTGTTCTGCAGCTGGATGATGCCGTACAGCAGCGCTTCCGCGGTCGGCGGGCAGCCAGGCACGTACACGTCGACCGGCACGATGCGGTCGCAGCCGCGCACGACGGAATAGGAGTAGTGGTAGTAACCGCCGCCGTTGGCGCAGGTGCCCATCGAGATGACCCAGCGCGGCTCGGCCATCTGGTCGTAGACCTTGCGCAGTGCCGGTGCCATCTTGTTGCACAGGGTGCCGGCCACGATCATCACGTCGGACTGGCGCGGCGACGGACGGAACACGACGCCGAAGCGGTCGAGGTCATAACGGGCCGCGCCCGCATGCATCATCTCGACCGCGCAGCAAGCCAGGCCGAACGTCATCGGCCACATGGAGCCGGTGCGTGCCCAGTTGATCAGCTTGTCGGCTGTGGTGGTAACAAAACCTTCGTTTAAAACGCCTTCAATAGCCATGGCTTATTCCCAATCAAGGGCACCTTTCTTCCAGATGTACCAGAAACCGACGACGAACTCGGCGATGAAGACCATCATCGTCACGAACGCCTGCCAGCCCAGTTCGCGCATCGAGACGCCCCAGGGGAAGAAGAATGCCGTTTCCAGATCAAACAAAATAAACAGGATCGCGACCAGGTAATACCGGACGTCGAATTTCATGCGCGCATCTTCGAAGGCTTCGAAGCCGCATTCATACGGTGACAGTTTGGCGGCGTCGGGACGGTGGGGACCCACCACGCGGCCGAGGAACTGCGATGCGAGACCGACGACGGTGCCGATCAGCAGGAAGAGTAGGACGGGGAAATAGTTCTCGAGGTTCACAGTGAAGCCTTGGCTGAACGATCGTTGATAAACACTGCAGAGACTGCAGTACCACAATCGCTCGATCCTGGCTTCGATACCATCCACCAGGACCAAGCGACTGGAGACTGTGAATCACCTGCTACGCGTTGCAATCCTGACCGTCGAGGCTCGCCGCACCTTGGAAGCTGGCGCTTCCCCTGGTACGAACTGGGCTTCTCGGGCCTGAATCACCACCGCATCACGACGGTTCTTCAAAGCCTCCGACAAATCCTCGTAAAAAAGCCAGTTAAGGCAAAGAGCGTAGCTCATGCGCCCTAACTGGCTTTCTGTATTCTGGTGCCGACGGCGAGACTCGAACTCGCACAGCTTGCGCCACTACCCCCTCAAGATAGCGTGTCTACCAATTTCACCACGTCGGCTGGAGACCAGTATTCTACATTGTCTTACTAGGTTTTATCAATGATCAAATTGACCTAGTACAAGCAGAAATACTATTTTTCTCGATTTTTTGAATACTGGATTCGCACTTCGCTTCTTCTGCGAAGTGCCGATGCTGCTACCACCCTGCTTTGGAGCAATCAGCCCCACCGCAAACCGGTGCGCGCGGCGGTCGGAACGCCGTGCTTCGCATCGCTGTAGATCAATACTTCTATCTACTGTCTTATATAAGACATCTTATACGGAAGAGACGTTGTCGGCAAGGTCGGCGGCGGGTTTGGGGGCTGTAAATTCGCTGTTTCGCAGGGCGTGCGCCCCATGAAAAAGGCCGACAGCAGGGAACCGTCGTGAACGGTCTGCTGTCGGCCTCCGGCCTGCCCGGCACTGGGCGCGCCGGGCATGGCGTCGCGCACGCAGGCGCGGCGCGATCGATGGGGAATTACTTGGCCGGGGCGGCCGGTGCCGGCGTGGCCGGTGCTGCGGCGGCAGGCGCTGCGGCAGCTGGTGCCGCGTCGGCCGGGTTGGCCGGCGCCACTGCGCCCGGGATGGCGTCCGCCGGGTTGGCCGGCAGTGCCGGGGCCTTCTGGGCCGGAATCGTGACGTTCTCCATCACGCCGCCGCGGACGCTGGCATGCGGACGGCTGCTGCCGAAGTAGGCCAGGGCCAGCGTCGATGCAAAGAACACGGCGGCGGCGACCGCGGTCGACTTCGACAGGAAGTTCGACGAGCCGCTGGCACCGAACAGGCTGCCGGAGGCGCCGGAACCAAAGGCGGCACCCATGTCGGCACCCTTGCCATGCTGGACCAGCACCAGGCCGATGATGGCCAGCGCCGACACGACTTGCACCACGACGATCAGATTGAACAACACGTTCATTATTTATTCCATTCCAAGGTTTAACTACAAACCCGGGCCTGAGCCCGGGCGACAACATCAATCACGCAGTACTGAATTACTTTGCAGCACGAATAATGCCCAGAAAATCCTGGGCTTTCAATGCCGCCCCACCGATCAGCCCGCCGTCGATGTCCGGCTGCGCCAGCAGTGCCGCCGCATTGTCCGGCTTCATGCTGCCGCCGTACAGGATGGCGATGCGCTGCGCCGCCTCGCCGTTGCGTACCGCGATGCGGCTGCGCAGGTGGGCATGCACCGCCTGCGCCATTTCCGGCGTGGCATTCCTGCCGGTGCCGATCGCCCATACAGGCTCGTAGGCGACGACGATCCTTGCCACCGCGTCCGCGTCCAGCTGTTCCAGCACCGCATCGAGCTGGGCGCCGACCACGGCTTCGGTCTGGCCCGCCTCGCGCTCCTCCAGGGTCTCGCCGACGCACACGATCGGCGTCATGCCTTCCTGCAGCGCCGCCAGCGCCTTGCTGGCCACCATCTCGCTGCTTTCCATATGGTAGGCACGGCGCTCGGAGTGGCCGACGATCACGTAGCGGCAGTCGAACTCGGACAGCATCTTGGCGCAGACTTCGCCCGTGAAGGCGCCGAAGCAATGCACCGATACATCTTGCGCACCCCAGGCGATCGGGGTGCCCGACAGCACTTCCTCGCATTGCTGCAGGTAGGGCGACGGCACGCAGACCGCACAAGCGGGAGGCGCTTGATCGGTAATGACGCCTGTCAATCCCGCGACGATGTCCGCCAGCAGCGTTGCGTTGCCCGCGCGGCTGCCATTCATCTTCCAATTGCCTACGATGAGTTTGGCACGCATCAAAACCCCACGGTCAAATAACCCGCTATTTTAGCGGTCGTTGAAAAGTCGGTCAAACGATGGTTGACCTGGCATGTTGCATCCATCTCAATTTCCTTGCGCAGTTTCCACATCCAGCATGATCTTCCCGACGTGCGTGCTGCTCTCCATCAGCGCATGCGCCTCGGCAGCCGCGCTCAAGGGGAAGGTCTTGTAGATCACAGGCCTGATCGTACCGGCGGCCAGCAGCGGCCACACGCGTTCGCGCAATTCGCGCGCGATCTGCGCCTTGAACGCGATGGGACGCGGGCGCAGCGTCGAACCGGTGATCGTCAGGCGCCGGCGCAGCACCTGGCCGAGGTCGACGTTGGCCTTGGCCCCGCCCAGCAGCGCGATGATCACGATGCGGCCGTCGTCGGCCAGGCAGGACACTTCGCGCGCGACGTAGTCGCCGCCGACCATGTCCAGCACCACGTCGACGCCTTTGCCGCCGGTCAGTTCCTTGACCACGGCCACGAAGTCTTCTTCCTTGTAGTTGATGGCGCGCTCGGCGCCCAGCTCTTCGCAGGCGCGGCACTTCTCCGGCGTGCCGGCGGTGGCGAACACGCGGTGGCCGAGCGCCTTCGCGACCTGGATGGCGGTGACGCCGATGCCGGAGCTGCCGCCCTGCACCAGCAGGGTCTCGCCGTCCTTCAGGCCGGCGCGCTGGAACACGTTGCTCCACACGGTGAAGAAGGTCTCGGGCAGCGAGGCCGCTTCCAGCAGGCTCAGGCCCTGCGGCACCGGCAGGCATTGCGCCAGCGGCGCGGCGCAGTACTCGGCATAGCCGCCGCCCTGCACCAGCGCGCACACCAGGTCGCCTTTCTTGAAGCCGCTGTCGCCGAGGTCGCCGTCGACGATCTCGCCGGCCACTTCCAGGCCCGGCAGGTCCGAGGCACCGGGCGGCACCGGATACTGGCCGAGACGCTGGAACACGTCGGGGCGGTTGACGCCGGCGGCGCGGACCTTGATCAGGATCTCGCCGGGCTTGAGTTCAGGGAGGGGACGTTCGCACGGCTGCAGGACTTCCGGGCCGCCGGGCTGGGTGATTTCGATCGCTTTCATATTGCACCTTAGTTAAATAAAGAGCAATTGTACGCCAGCGCTCGGGTGCGTCCAAGCGAGCGCATCCGCGCAAGCCTTTGATAACGCTAACAAATTCTTATTTACACGGCTATGCGGCATGGGTTCGCGCCAGATCAAGGACCGAAGCCGCCCTGCTCTTGCTGTTATGCCCGAGCCCGCTTAGATTGGCTCGGCGAGCCCATGCATAGCGCATCGCGCTTTCCGCGCGGCGCCATGGACGCATCACAAAAGGAGCGAACAATGAAGCGCAGTTTGCCTGCCCTGCTCGACGCCGGGCGCAGAACCTTCGCGGCATGGCTGCCGCGTCCCGCCACCCCGCAGGCCGCCCGGCGCGGCCTCCTGCTGGCCGGCATCGGCCTGGCCGTGGTGCTGTCCTGCCAGCCGCCGCCGGCCCATGCGCAGGGCTGGCATGCCGACCGCTGGGTCGGTACCTGGGGCGCCGGTCCGGGCGGCCCGCCGCTGCCGGCCAACACCCAGACCTTCACCGACCAGACCGTGCGCCTGATCGCGCACACCAGCATCGGCGGGACGCGGGTGCGGATCCGCCTGTCGAACGAGCTGGGGTCGACGCCGCTGCGCATCGGTGGTGCCCACATCGCGCTGCGCGCCGGCGGCGCCGACATCCAGCCCGGCACCGACCGCGCGCTGACCTTCGGCGGCTTCCCCGGCATCACGATCCCGCCCGGCGCGCCGGTGCTGTCCGACCCGGTCGACCTGAACGTGCCGGCGCTGTCCGACCTGGCCATCAGCCTGTACCTGCCGGGCACGCAGGGCGCCACCACCATCCACGGCACCGCCAGCCAGACCAACTACGTGTCGCTGCCGGGCGGCGATTTCACCGGCGCCGCCACCTTCCCGACCCAGCGCACGATCCTGTCCTGGCCCTTCCTCACGGAAGTCGACGTGAACGGCAACGGCGCCGCCATCGTGACGCTGGGCGACTCGATCACCGACGGCACCCGCGGCACGCCCGACACCAACAACCGCTGGCCTGACTGGCTGGCACGGCGCCTGCAGATCGTGCGCGACCCGGTTGCCGGCGTCAACGCCGCCCTCGGCGTGGTCAACCGCGGCATCAGCGGCAACCGCCTGCTGTCGAACCCGCCGGAAGGCTCGCTGGCCGGACGCAGCATCCAGGAACGCTTCGACCGCGACGTGCTGGCCACGGCCGGCGTGCGCTACCTGACCCTGATGATCGGGATTAACGACATCGGCAACAGCTCGGCCACCAATCCGGTGACGGTCAACGACCTGATCGCCGGCTACCGCCAGGTGATCGCGCGCGCCCATGCCAAGGGGATCGCCGTGTTCGGGGCCACGCTGACCCCGTTCGAGGGCGCCGGCTATTACGCGCCCGAGAAGGAAGTGGTGCGCCAGGCCGTCAACAACTGGATCCGCTCGGGCGACGAATTCGACGGCGTGATCGATTTCGACCGCGTCACGCGCGATCCGAGCCACCCGGCGCGC
>JAKOOD010000506.1 GCA_022701635.1 Burkholderiaceae bacterium
CAGGCCGCCTGCGGCGAACGCGGCGGCAATGATTCTCCTGATAACGATACTCATAACGCTGTGTGAAATTCCAAGATCGACTGCGCCGGACGCGACAGCGGCGAACGGGCATAGGTGCAAAGCGCCATTGCGACCGGCGTGGCCGGTGCGCGATGTGCATGGTAGAGGGTGACAGGCGCGCGTTTGCGCAGGCCGCGGCGAACGCGGCTTAACCTGGGGCGCATTGTAACTAACGAAATTGATTTACACAAATGCACATGCCATTTTTATAACTTTGAGCAACCGTTAACCAGCGCGCACAGAGGACAGGGTGCGGATCGAAATCTCATCCATTTCGCTTCGATCGCTGCTAAAGTTTCAAGGAGCAGGTTCCATTTTCGCCGAGAGGCAACGCAACGGGATACCAACAATGCATCGACTCCGCATCAGGAACGTGATGGCGTTTCTTCCGTCCAGGGATTTCCAGCTAAGCAGCCGGTTCTACGAAGATATCGGCTTCACCAAGGCCAGCGCGACCGACAACGCGGCGCAATTCATGCTGGACGAGTACGGCTTCTGGCTGCAGGATTACTATGTCGAGACCTGGGCCGCCAACACCATGTTATGCCTGTATGTGGAAGACATTCAGGCGTGGGCCCGTCATCTGGACAGCCTCGATCTGCCACGCCGCTACGGCGGGGTCGCCAAGGTGCTCTCCCCTCCGCATGCGCAGGAAGGCGGGACCATGATGCAATTCTGCGATCCCGCCGGCGTGTTGTGGCATGTGCGCGAACTATGACCGCGACCAATCACGGCACCGCCATGTAGCCGGCTGAACGGCGTCGGACCCGCCTCAGGTGCGCTGGGTGCTGAGCGCGCGCACCGCGGCGCGCAACTGCCCCTGCAACTGTACGCGCTCGTCCTTGCCCAGCTCGGCGAACATCAGGTTTTCCACTTCCGCCACGCGCAGGTCGCAGTCGCGCAGCACCGCTTCGCCGGCGGCCGTCAGGCTGATCTGGATGATGCGGCCGTGCGCCGGGTCCGGGCGGCGCTCGATCCAGGCGCGGGCTTCCATCTGCTTGACCATTTCGTTGGCCGATTGCGGCGCCATCATCGTGCGCGTTGCCAGCTGGGCGTTGGAAAGCGAACCATGCGCGCGGAATACCGACAGCGCCGTGTACTGCGGCACCGTCAGGCCGGCCGGGGCCAGGGTCTCGCGCAGGCGCTGGCTGAGGATGTGGTCGAGGCGCCCGACCAGGTAGGCCAGGCCCATCGGCTTGACAGCGGTGTAGGTGGAATCGGATTTTTTTTCGCTTGCCATAAAAAGATGCTTGTCAGGGGAAACCGCTGCGTATAGTATGAGTTGCATATCAGGTAGCCTGATAATAAACCTACCAAGAAGGAGACATTATGTCCAAATACGAAGCACGCTGGCAAACGGTCAAGGTCGACGTCGAAAACGGCATCGGCTGGATCACCCTGAATCGTCCGGAAAAGCGCAATGCCATGAGCCCGACCCTCAACCGCGAAATGATCGACGTGCTCGAGACCCTCGAGCTCGACGACGAGGCGCAGGTCGTGGTGCTGACCGGCGCCGGCGAGGCCTGGACCGCGGGCATGGACCTCAAGGAGTACTTCCGCGAGACCGACGGCAAGCCGGAAATCATGCAGGAGCGGATGCGCCGCGACTGCTCGCAATGGCAGTGGAAGCTGCTACGCATGTACAGCAAGGCGACCATCGCGATGGTCAACGGCTGGTGCTTCGGCGGCGCCTTCTCGCCGCTGGTGGCCTGCGACCTGGCGATCGCCGCCGACGACGCCGTGTTCGGCCTGTCCGAAGTCAACTGGGGCATCCCGCCGGGCAACCTGGTCAGCAAGGCCGTGGCCGACACCATGGGCCACCGCCAGGCGCTGCACTACATCATGACCGGCGACACCTTCACCGGCAAGGAAGCCGCCGCCATGGGACTGATCAACAAGAGCGTGCCGAAGGAACAGCTGCGCGAGGCCGTGATCGAACTGGCTAACAAGCTGCTGGAAAAGAACCCGGTGGTGCTGCGCTATGCGAAAGTCGGCTTCAAGCGCTGCCGCGAACTGACCTGGGAACAGGGCGAGGATTACCTGTACGCGAAGACCGACCAGTCGAATTACCGCGACCCCGAAAAGGGCCGCAAGGAAGGCCTGAAGCAGTTCCTGGACGATAAGACGATCAAGCCGGGCCTGCAGACCTACAAGCGCGGCGGCTGAGCGATCGCGCCGCTGGAACCAAGAGAAGAAAAACAATAACGGCAGCCGGGCCCGCGCCCGGACTGCCGCTGCCAATCTCACGAGGAGACTCTCATGCTGCAATCAGACCTGCTGTGCGGCGGCGAAGCGCGCGCCGCATCGACCGGCGCCACCTTCGAACGCCATAACCCCGCCACCGGCGCCGTCGCCACGCGCGCCGCGGCCGCCACCCTGGATGACGTCGACGCCGCCTGCGACGCCGCCCGCGCCGCTTTCCCGGCCTGGGCCGCGATGCTGCCGGGCGCACGGCGCGCCTTGCTGTTGAAAGCCGCGGACGGCATGGAAGCCATGCGCGGCCGCTTCGTCGACACCGCCGTCGAGGAATGCGGCGGCGCGCCCGGCTGGTACCACTTCAACGTGACCCTGGCCGCCAACATGCTGCGCGAAGCGGCCGCCATGACCACCCAGATCAGCGGCGAAGTGATCCCCTCCGACGTCCCCGGCTCGCTGGCGATGGGCGTGCGCCAGCCGTGCGGCGTGGTGGTCGGCATCGCGCCGTGGAACGCCCCGATCATCCTCGGCACGCGCGCGCTGGCGATGCCGCTCGCCTGCGGCAACACCGTGGTCATGAAATCGTCGGAACTGTGCCCGCTGCTGCACCGCCTGATCGCCCAGGTGTTCGTCGATGCCGGCTTCCCGGCCGGCGTGGTCAACCTGATCAGCAATGCGCCCCAGGATGCGGCCCAGGTGGTCGAGCGCCTGATCGCGCACCCGGCGGTGCGCCGCATTAACTTCACCGGCTCCACCCGCGTCGGCCGCATCATCGCCGAGCAGGCCGCCAAGCACCTGAAACCAGTGCTGCTGGAACTGGGCGGCAAGAACCCGGTCGTGGTGCTGGACGACGCCGACCTCGACGCCGCCGTCGAAGCGGCCGCCTTCAGCGCCTTCTTCAACCAGGGCCAGATCTGCATGTCGGCCGACCGCATCCTGGTCGACCGCAAGATCGCCGACCAGTTCATCGAGAAGCTCGGCGCCAAGACCGCCACCCTGACCGCCTCGCGCGGCGACACCCCGCTGGCCGGCATGATCGACCCGGCCGCGGCCAGCCGCGTCGACGCCATGCTGCAGGATGCGCGTACCCGCGGCGCCACCGTGATCCAGTCCCAGGGCGGGACCGACGGCAACATCATGCAGCCGGCCATCGTCGATGCCGTGACGCCGGAGATGCGCGTCTACCAGGAAGAATCGTTCGGCCCGATCGTCTCGGTGCTGCGCTTCGACAGCGACGAGGAAGCGATCCGGCTAGCCAACGACAGCGAATACGGCCTGTCGTCGAGCGTGTTCTCGCGCGACATCGGGCGCGCCATGGCGGTGGCCCAGCGCATCGAATCCGGCATCTGCCACATCAACGGCCCGACCGTGCACGACGAAGCGCAGATGCCGTTCGGCGGCGTCAAGGGCAGCGGCTACGGCCGCTTCGGCGGCAAGGCGGCGATCGCCGAATTCACCGACCTGCGCTGGATCACGGTGCAGACCGGATCGCGCCACTACCCGATCTGAGCGGAGGCCGCCATGACCCAATCGACGATTGCGTCCGGCGAAGCGGTACAGCAGGCGACACGGCGGGAAGTTGACATCGGCAATCCAAGGATTGCCGTCACCCAGGTGGATGGCACCTGGCACGTCGATGCCGTCACGCCGCTGGGCCCCTTCCCGGTGCGCTTCACCGACCGCCTGGTCGAGGGCGCCCAGCAGCATCCCGAGCGCACCCTGGTCGCGCGGCGCGGCGCGGACGGCGACTGGATCCGCCTGTCGTATGCCGAGGTGCTGCAGCGCGCGCGCCGCATCGGCCAGGCCCTGCTCGACCGCGGTCTGTCGGCCGAGCGGCCGCTGGCCATCCTGTCCGGCAACGACCTGGAGCACTTCCAGCTGGCGCTCGGCGCCATGTATGCCGGCATCCCGTTCTCGCCGCTGTCGCCGGCGTATTCGCTGGTGGCGACCGACCCGTCCAAGCTGGCCGACCTGATCGCCCAGCTGACGCCGGGCGCCGTCTTCGCCTGCAACGGCACCACCTTCGCCCGGGCGATCGGGGCCGTGCTGCCGGCGGACGCGGAACTGATCCTGTGCGACGGCGACGTGCCGGGCCAGGCCGCCACCCGCTTTTCGGCACTGCTGGCGACCGAACCAACCACGATCGACGCGCGCAACGCCGAGGTGAACGCCGACACCATCGCCAAGTTCCTATTCACCTCCGGCTCGACCAAGAAGCCGAAGGCGGTGATCACCACCCACGGCATGTTGTGCAGCAACCAGCAGATGCTGCTGCAGACCTTTCCCTTCTTTGCCGAGGCGCCCCCGGTGCTGCTCGACTGGCTGCCCTGGAACCACACCTTCGGCGGCAGCCACAACGTCGGCATCGTGCTGTACAACGGCGGCACCCTGTACATCGACGACGGCCGGCCGACGCCGCGCGACTTCGCTGCCACGCTGCGCAACCTGCGCGAGATCGCGCCCACGGTGTATTTCAACATCCCGGCCGGCTGGGAGATGCTGACCGAGGCGCTGCGCACGGATGCCGCCCTGGCCGCCAACTTCTTCTCGCGCGTCAAGCTGTTCTTCTGCGCCGGCGCCGGCCTGTCGCAATCGGCCTGGGAACGCCTCGACCAGGTGGCGATCGACTGCTGCGGCGAGTCGATCCGCATCATGACCGGGCTCGGGATGACCGAGACCTCGCCCTCGTGCACCTTCGGCACCGGTCCGATCGTCAAGGCCGGCTACGTCGGCGTGCCGGCGCCGGGCTGCAGGGTCAAGCTGGTGCCCATTGGCGGCAAGCTGGAAGCGCGCTTCCACGGCCCGCACGTGACGCCCGGCTACTGGCGCGCGCCGCACCTCACGGCCGAGGCCTTCGACGCCGACGGCTACTACTGCACCGGCGACGCGCTGCGCTTCGTCGACGAGGCCAAACCGACGCTCGGCTTCATGTTCGACGGCCGCATCGCCGAGGACTTCAAGCTCAGCTCCGGCGTGTTCGTCAGCGTCGGGCCGCTGCGCGCACGTGTGGTGAGCATGGGCGCGCCCTACGTGCAGGACGCGGTGGTCACCGGCATCAACCGGCCC
>JAKOOD010000526.1 GCA_022701635.1 Burkholderiaceae bacterium
CGGCCGGCTTCGAGCGCTTCGAGCGCGTGTTCGAGATCATCTCGACCGACGAGGAAGACGCCGCCGCCGGCCGGGCGCGCTACGTCGCCTATAAACGGCAGTCGTATCCGCTGACCCACTTTGTGGCGGGCAAGCCATGACCCCGACGCCCGCCTACGACGAGAGCATTCCGGTGCTGACCGAGGTGGTGGCCGAGGCGGCGGTGCCTGCGGACGCAGGGCCTGCGGAAGCGCTGTCTGTTGAAGTGCTGCCTGCCGAAGCACAACCTGCCGAAGTCGCGCCTGCCGAAGTCCCGCCTGCGGACGTAGCGCCTGCGGCCGACACCGTGGAAGCGGCGCCGGCTGCGGCACCGACCGCCGAAGACCACGAAAACAACGCCTGGCAAGCCCTCGAGGAACGCCTGGTCGCGCGCGTGCTCGACCGCCTGCAGGACCGCGTCGAACTGACACTCGAAGACCAGATCCGCACCAGCCTGGCACCGGTGCTCGACCACGTGGCCACGCGCCTGGCCGCCGAGCTGCGCGACGGGCTGCGGCACACCGTCGAACAGGTCGTGTCGCGCGCCGTGTCCCAAGAGCTCGCGCACCTGAAATCGCGCACGTCCTGATCCTTTCCCGCCTCATCCGGGGGCATGGCCGCACTGCACAGGTGCGGCCTTCATCAAGCTTTGCGAAGCCGGCAATTTGCTGTACCTTTGCCATGCGCAAATACCTTGCACTGCGGCCTTGAAAACTTGAGAGCGTCTAACAAAGCCTTCAGGGCAAGACGATGCAACGCAGCCATGGAGGTTTTGTCAGGCGCTCGGTTAATCCCCTTGGAGAAGAACATGCAGGTCATCACGAAATTGATTCCGTTTGCCATCGCCCTGGCCTTTGCCGGATCGGCCGGCGCCCAGCAGGTCGTCAAGCTCGGCCACGTGGCGCCGATCTCCGGCCCCAGCGCCCACCTCGGCAAGGACATGGAAAACGCCGCGCGCATGGCGGTCGACGAACTGAATGCCAAGGGTGTCGCCATCAACGGCCAGAAGGTCACCATCCAGCTGGTGTCGGAAGACGACGGCGCCGATCCGAAACAGGGTACGGCAGTCGCGCAGAAGCTGGTCGACGCCCACGTCAACGGCATCATCGGCCACCTGAACTCGGGCACCTCGATACCGGCTTCGAAGATCTACCACGACGCCGGCATCGTGCAGATCTCGCCGGCGACCACCGCGCCGCAGTACACGGCCCAGCGCTTCCCCGGCGCCTTCCGCGTGGTAGCGAGCGACGTCAAGCTCGGCGCCACGATGGGCAAGTATGCGGTCGACACCTTGAAGGCGAAGAACATCGCCATCATCGACGACCGCAGCACCTACGGCCAGGGCGTGGCCGACCAGTTCGCCAAGGGCGTAAAGGGCGGTGCGGGCGTGCGCATCGTCGGCCGCGAATTCACCAGCGCGACCGCGACCGACTACACCGCCATCCTGACCTCGATCAAGGCCAAGAAACCGGACCTTATTTTCTTTGGCGGCATGGATTCGGTGGCCGGCCCGATGCTGAAACAGATCAAGGCGCTCGGCATTCCGGCAACCTTCATGGGCGGCGACGGCATGTGCACCGATGCGCTGGGCCGCCTGGCCGGCACCGGCCTTGGCGAAGGCAAGGTGTTCTGCGCCGAAGCAGGCGGGGTCAAGGGTGCGCAGGAAAAGGTGATGGAAGACTTCCGCGCGCGCTACAAGAAGAAGTTCAACATGGACGTGCAGCTGTACGCGCCCTACGTCTACGATGCGGTGATGGTGATGGCGACGGCGATGCAGAATGCCAAATCGGCGGACCCGGCCAAGTACTTGCCCGAGCTGAAGAAGATCAAGTACGAAGGCGTGACCGGTACCATCCAGTTCGACGACAAGGGCGACATCAAGGATGGGGCGCTGACCTTGTTCACCTACAAGGGCGGCAAGCGGACCAGGCTGGACGTGGTGCGCTGAGACGAGCTTCTACGGCATAAAAAAACGCCACTGCATGCAGTGGCGTTTTTTTATTATGCATTACGCGCTCATTTCTGCGCCAGCACCCATTTCACCAGCGTGCGGGCTTCGGCCTCGCTCACCTGCGGATTGGCCGGCATCGGCACCGGACCCCAGACGCCCGAACCGCCCTTCAGGACCTTCTGCACCAGCTTGTCCTCGGCGCCCTTCTGGCCGGCATATTTGGCGGCGACGTCCTTGTACGCGGGACCGACCAGCTTGTTGCCGACGGCGTGGCACGACATGCAATTCTTGGCCTTGGCCAGATCGGCTTGCGCAAAGGCGCTCGTCGAAGCCAGCGCCGACACCGCCATCAAGATCATCAGGGACCGTTTCATTCTCTTTTCTCCTCCAATAGAAAAAGCTCTACAGCTCAGATGCCCGATTCTAGCGTGTTTCACCAGCCAGAGTGGCATCGACATATTCCGTAACGGCTGAAACACATTTTCGTTGACGAACAGGCAGGATTTCGTTGCCGGCAGGCATTACTGTTGTAGGATGCCGGTTGAAAGGAATTGCCATGCCATTGATCCTGTTGATCCTCGTCCTCGTTGTCCTGCGTTTCTTCGAAGTCTGGAAATTTGCCGCGCTGTCGTGGTGGTGGATCATCGGCCTGATGGTCGCCGGCTTCGTCTGGTTCGAGTTCATCGAAAAGATGCTCGGCCTCGATAAAAAGAAAGCCCACGCGGAAGACGAAAAGCGCCGCCAGGCACGCGTCAAGCAAAGCTTCGACAAACGCCGCTAACCCCCAATTCGGGGTCAGAGCAGAATTATGTTAGTACCCCCGCATTCTGCTCTGACCCCGAATTGAGGCGTCCCGTCAGTCGGTGACGGCGCCCCTGCTTGCCGGCTTGGCGAGCGCTGCGAATTTCGCCAGCACGCCGCGGGTGTAGCGCGGCGGCGGCGGGGTCCAGGCGGCGCGGCGGCGGGCGATCTCGTCGTCCGCGACGTTCAGCTGGATCAGCAGCCGGTGCGCATCGATC